>JAQBNY010000176.1 GCA_028288315.1 Mucilaginibacter sp. | reverse complement strand
GCAGTATAATAAGTTAATTTTCTGAAATGAAGATTGGCTTAGATATTATGGGCGGTGATTACGCCCCCAAGGCAACAGTTTTAGGGGCAATTGAAGCTTATAAAGTTTTATCTGCCGACCAAAAACTGGTGCTTATAGGCAATAAAGATACTGCGGTTTCTATTCTTCAGGAAAATAATTTTAGCCCCGATCACTTTGAGTTTGTACACACAACCGAAGTGATAGGTATGGGCGAACACCCTACAAAGGCAGTAGTTCAAAAACCAGATTCAAGCATTGCTATCGGGTTTAAATTGTTGAAAGAAAATAGCATTCAAGCGTTTTCATCAGCAGGGAACACAGGTGCCATGTTGGTTGGAGCTATGTTCAGCGTTAAAACCATTCCCGGCGTTATACGACCGGCAATGACAGCAATTGTACCCAAACTTAAAGGCGGTTTGGGTATTATTTTGGATGTAGGCGCCAATGCCGATTGTAAGCCCGATGTTTTGTTACAATTTGGTGTGTTAGGCAGCTTATTGGCAGAGTCGGTTTACAACATTGATAACCCTCGCATTGCATTAATGAACATTGGCGAAGAGGAAGAAAAAGGCAATCTGCTTTTACAGGCCTCCTACCCTTTAATGCGCGATGCCAACTTATTTAACTTTGTTGGTAACATTGAGGGGCGCGACCTTTTTGAAGATAATAACGACGTGGTGGTGTGCGATGGTTTTACGGGTAACGTAATACTTAAGCTTGCCGAATCTTTTTACGTTATTTCGCTAAAGAAAAAATTCAATGACGAGTTTTTTGACCGGTTCAACTATGAGCAATATGGTGGCAGCCCAATACTTGGAGTAAACGCACCGGTTGTTGTTGGACATGGCATATCTAGTCCGGAAGCTATAAAGAATATGGTACTTTTATCAAAGAACATGATTGAGACCAATCTTATAGATAAAATTAAACAGGCTTTTCAGTAAAAATATGAGTAAAATTCATGCTGCTATTACCGCTGTAAATGGTTACGTGCCCGAATATGTATTAACTAACCATGAACTGGAAACAATGGTTGATACTAATGACGAGTGGATAACCAGTCGTACAGGCATCAAAGAGCGCAGGATACTAAAAGGCGCAGGCCTTGGTACATCAGATATGGCGGTACCCGCTGTTGAAGGGTTGCTAAAAAAACGTGGCATTACTGCCGAAGAAATTGACCTGATCATTTTCTGTACAACCACTCCCGATTTAACTTTCCCGGCTACTGCTAATATACTTGCACATAAAATAGGAGCTAAAAACGCGTGGGGATATGACCTGCAGGCAGCTTGCTCTGGCTTTTTATTTGGGCTAGCTACAGGTGCACAGTTTATTGAAAGTGGCAAGCATACAAAAGTTTTGGTAGTAGGGGGCGATAAAATGTCGTCAATAGTAAATTATGAAGACCGGGCTACCTGCATCATATTTGGTGATGGTTGTGGTTGCGCATTGTTAGAGCCCAATACAGAGGGTTATGGCATAATGGATTCCATTTTAAAAAGTGATGGATCCGGCTCACATTTGTTATACCAAAAAGCAGGTGGATCAATAAATCCGGCAACCCATGAAACTGTTGCTGCTAAAGAACACTATGCATACCAGGAGGGCCAGGCAGTATTTAAATTTGCTGTGACTAACATGGCCGATGTTGCCGCCGAAGTAATGGAACGCAACAATCTTACTGCCGATGATATTGCATGGCTGGTTCCACACCAGGCCAACAAACGCATTATTGATGCTACCGCTAACCGTACAGGGGTTAGTTCTGATAAAGTAATTGTAAATATTGAACGTTATGGTAATACTACCAACGGTACAATACCATTATGTTTATGGGAGTGGGAAAGCAAATTTAAGAAGGGAGATAACCTAATTTTAGCTGCCTTTGGCGGTGGTTTTACCTGGGGATCCATTTATTTAAAATGGGCTTATTAATTTGCCAACTTTTTTCGTTTAAATTGTTATACATTAGATATTAAACTTTTATCCAATACCAATTATCGCATATTATGGATATTAAACAGATTCAGGATCTTATACGCTTTGTTTCCAAATCAGGCGTAAACGAAGTTTCTATTGAACAAGAAAATTTTAAGATCACTATCAAAACCAATGATGCGCCTACGTATGTAAATGCTACAATACCGGCACCATTGGCAGCGGCATCTGCGCCACAACCTGCAACTTTACCGGCTTCAGCTCCTGTAGCCGCTATAGCTGACACCTCCAACTACATTACCATCAAATCACCTATGATTGGTACTTTCTATCGCTCTGCATCGCCAGAAAAACCACTGTTTGTAAACGTGGGCGATGAAATAACTACAGGTACCGTACTTTGCATTATTGAGGCCATGAAGCTTTTCAACGAAATAGAGTCAGAAGTATCAGGCCGTATTGTAAAAATACTGGTTGATAATGCATCACCTGTTGAATATGACCAACCTTTATTTTTAGTTGAACCTAAGTAATTGTTAGTTGATTAAGTTGAATGGTTATTGGTGAGTGGTTTTAAACTCAATCAACCACTTAACCTAATCAACCACTAGCTAAAACAAACATGTTTAAAAAAATATTAATAGCTAACCGAGGTGAAATTGCCCTGCGAATTATTCGCACCTGTAAGGAAATGGGTATTAAAACCATAGCTGTATACTCAACCGCCGATCGTGATAGCCTGCATGTGCGTTTTGCAGATGAGGCTGTATGTATTGGCCCACCACCTAGCCGCGATTCTTATTTAAACATCCCTAACATTATTGCAGCTGCAGAGTTAACCAATGCAGATGCCATACATCCGGGTTATGGCTTTTTATCTGAAAATGCAAAATTCTCGGCCATTTGCGCCGAGTATGGTATTAAATTTATTGGTGCCACTGCAGATCAGATTAACTCAATGGGCGATAAAGCATCAGCAAAAGAAACTATGAAAAAAGCCGGTGTACCAATTGTACCGGGTTCTGATGGTTTGTTAACTGATATTAAACAAGGCATTACTGTTGCCAACAAGATAGGGTATCCTGTTATACTAAAAGCAACTGCCGGTGGTGGTGGCCGCGGTATGCGTATTGTTTGGAAGGATAGCGAGTTTGAGCATGCCTGGGATTCTGCAAAGGCCGAATCTGGCGCTGCTTTCGGGAACGATGGCTTGTACATGGAAAAATATGTTGAGGACCCACGCCACATTGAGATACAGGTGGTAGGCGATCAGTATGGTAAAGTTTGCCATTTATCTGAACGCGATTGCTCCATACAGCGCCGTCACCAAAAACTTGTTGAAGAAGCACCATCCCCTTTTATGACAGATAAGCTGCGTAAACGTATGGGCGAAGCTGCTATTAAAGGTGCCAAAGCTGTGAAATATGAAGGTGCCGGTACGGTAGAGTTTTTGGTTGATAAAAACCGCAACTTCTACTTCATGGAAATGAATACCCGTATCCAGGTAGAGCATCCGGTTACCGAAGAGGTAATTAATTTTGACCTTATAAAAGAACAAATTAAAGTTGCAGCGGGGATACCTATTTCAGGTAAAAACTATGAGCCAACAATGCATGCCATTGAGTGCCGCATAAACGCCGAAGATCCTGCAAACAACTTTCGCCCGTCACCGGGTAAAATAACAAACTTCCACTCGCCGGGTGGTCATGGTGTACGTGTAGATACACATGTATACAGCGGTTATGTTATACCACCTAACTATGATTCAATGATAGCTAAGGTTATTTGCATGGCGCAAACCCGCGAAGAGGCTTTAGCAACAATGGAGCGTGCCTTAAGTGAATTTGTTATTGAAGGCGTCAAAACAACCATTCCATTCCATTTAAAATTATTAAAAGATCCTAACTTTAGGGCCGGTAATTTTACTACCAAGTTTATGGAAACCTTTGAATATTAAGATTTAGAAAACTTTCCAGGTTATATACAACGTAAATAACATTCCGGCGTTAACAGAAGGTGATATTAACATAAGCAATGAGCGACAACAAATTAATAAAGGCGATCAAAGAAAAAGGCCAGACAATGGAGGCCGAAATGTCATTTTTTGACCACCTGGAAGCCTTAAGGTGGCATCTGGTACGCTCAGCCATTGCTATTGTTATTTTTACCGCGGCAGCGTTCTACTTTTACGATTTTTTATTTGGCACCATAATTATGGGGCCCAGTAAACCCGGTTTCTGGACCTATCGTATGCTATGCCATTTAGGTGAGTGGTTACACCGCGATGGATTTTGTATTAACAAAATAAATATTAGCCTCATTAATACTGAAATGGCGGGACAATTTACCCTCCAGGTCAACTCCTCATTATTAATAGGGGTCACCGCGGGTTTCCCTTATTTGCTTTGGGAGATATGGCGCTTTATTAAACCGGCCCTTCATGAAAAGGAACGGAAGGCAGCAAGTGGCTTTGTATTTTATGCTACATTCTTGTTTGTATTAGGCGTAATGTTTGGGTACTTTGTGATAACTCCGGAATCTATCAACTTTTTATCAAACTATACAGTTAGTTCCCAAATTCAAAATTTATTCACTGTAGACTCATACATGTCGTCGGTAGCTACTTTAACACTTGCGACCGGAATAGTATTTGAATTACCCATTATAGTTTACGTATTATCTTCTCTTGGTATACTTAACGCAAAGTTCATGCGTGAAACAAGGCGATATGCAGTTGTTATCATCTTAATAGTTGCGGCAGTTGTTACCCCAACACCTGATATGCTTACTATGACTATTGTAAGCATCCCCTTATTTATTTTGTATGAAGTTGGTATTTTAGTAGCAGCAGTAGTTGATAAAAGAAGATTAGCCCGCGAGAACGCGGTTTAAGCAAGTCCAACAAAATCTTTACCTTCGTCAAGTTAAAAATATTATAAATTTGAATTGATGAAAAAGGGATTAAAGATAGCTATTGGTGCAGACCATGCAGGGTTCGATTACAAGCAAGCCATATTAGGTATGTTTGATGGTTACATTACCTTTCATGATTTTGGTACCTACTCAACCGAATCTGCTGATTATCCTGATTTTGCCCACCCTGTTGCCTTAGCCGTTGAGAATGGCGATGTTGATTTTGGCATTCTGCTTTGCGGCAGCGCCAACGGTGTAGCCATGACGGCTAATAAACATCAGAATATTCGTGCTGCCATTTGCTGGAAACAAGAACTGGCCATACCCGCACGTACACATAATAATGCTAATGTACTTTGCCTACCCGCTCGCCACATGAGCATTGAGGAAGCAAAAAAAACCATCGAAACCTTTCTGAGCGAAGAATTTGAAGGCGGCCGCCATGAAAGGCGTGTTGATAAGATAAGTTGTTAATAAACAGTAATAAAAATAAATGAAGAGATTACCATTGTGGATAACTGCATTAGGCTTTACCATGAATGCCTGTGCGCAACAAAATGCCACTGCAGTTAAGTATGCAAAATTAATTACTGCCGATGATGCTAAAAAACATTTGAGCATATTAGCATCAGACGAGTTTGAGGGCCGCGAAACCGGTAAGCCGGGAGCAGAAAAAGCCGCAAACTACATAGCTAATGAATTTAAAAAATTAGGATTAGAAGCACCTGTAAAAGGCTCTTACTTTTTTGATGTGCCATTAGTGCAAAATGCGCTAAAAGTATCAGCATTTACCGTTAACGAAAAGCCATTTGTTTTAGGACAGGATTTTATGCCTAACGGAAACGTACCAGATAAGGCGTTAACAGCCACAGAAGTAGTGTTTGTTGGTTATGGAACTGAAAGTGAACTGGCTAATACAAATATTACCGGTAAGGTTGTATTATGGATAAACGAAGATAAACCCGAAGAAGGCAAAAAGACCAATACATCTGTACGGATGACAACTGAACGGTCAAAAGTGTTCAAAAATCTTCAGAGTAAAAATCCGGCTATTATATTAGCTACTAATAGCGAGTTGTCACCCCTGCTTAAGCGTTATGGCAGAAACATTACCAGTCCGCGGTTAACTATTAAAGATGAAAGCTCAGCCGCTGCTGGCGTGCCTGTTTTTCATGTAAGCACAGCTCTGGCCGATGAATTGGTAAAATCAACAGGGAAAAGCTACAGCACCCTGAAAGCTGTTGCATCTGCGGTAACTGCTAAAACAAATTTTACAGCTAGTTTTGCAAATGACCGTACTAATGTTAAAGCAGTTGATGTTGTGGGCTATATGCCTGGTACGGATCTTAAGAACGAGGTATTGGTGCTTTCAGCTCATTATGATCATATAGGCTTAAATCCTAATGGAAAAGATAAAGTAAACAACGGTGCCGATGATGATGGCTCGGGGACTACCGGAATTCTGGAAATTGCCCGTGCGTTTTCACAGGCTAAAAAAGATGGTCATGGTCCACGCCGAAGCATTTTGTTTTTAGGTAATGTTGGTGAAGAAAAAGGATTATTGGGTTCTGAATATTATACCGATCATCCTATTTATCCATTGGCTAATACCATTGCCGATTTAAATATTGATATGATTGGCCGTGTTGGGGAAGAATATAAAGACAGCCCCGACTCTGCTAACTATGTATATCCAATTGGTTCGGCCATGTTAAGTAGCGAACTGCATAAAATTGGTGAAGACGCCAATAATACCTACACTAAGTTAAAGCTGGATTATAAGTATGATGATATCAATGATCCTAATCGTTTTTATTACCGTTCAGACCATTACAACTTTGCCCGTTACGGCGTGCCTATTATATTTTATTTTAACGGTGTACATGCCGATTATCACCAACCTGGCGATGAGGTTAGCAAAATTAACTTCCCGCTGTTGGCCAAACGTGCACAGCTGGTATTTTACACTGGTTGGGAATTAGCCAATCGTGCTACCCGCCCTGTAGTTGATGCTAAAGCACCCGCACCTGCAAAGTAATTACAACATAATTTTTTAAACAATAAAAGCGGCTATAAGCCGCTTTTATTGTTTAGGCCCTAACTTACAGGATGTTTAAAAAAATAGCATAGTATTTTTAACTCATTGTTAAAAACTAAATTGGTTTGTTTATTTTCGCATAAATGGGAAATACAGCAGAAGAGTTTTTGGTAGCCTCAGAGCAAAAGGCGTTCGAAATGGATCATCGCCGTATTATCAATTATAATATTGATAAATACGATAATGCTGTTGAGCGGGGCTTAGCAAGGATGATAAATCTTGATAATGCTAAAAAGAAAGGTCACGCCATTAAATGGAAAGTGATGGAGAACCTTGACAAATTTTTGCCTGAGTTTGAATCAAACTTTCAGAAACGCGGCGGTAAAGTAATATGGGCGAATGATGCTGCAGAGGCTAACCGCGAAATCCTGAATATCATTAAAAAAGCCGGTGCTAAAACAGTCATCAAGTCAAAGTCAATGGCCACCGAAGAAATTCATTTGAATGAGTTTTTAGCGAGCAACAATATTGAATCATTAGAGAGTGACCTGGGCGAATACATTGTGCAGTTGTTAGGACAAAAGCCATATCATATTGTTACCCCGGCTATGCACCTGTCTAAGGAGGATATAGCTAAATTGTTTAATGAACGTTTTGGCACCCCAATAGATTTCACACCTGAGCAGCTTACCCAAAAAGCACGAGAACTGCTTCGTGAAAAATATTTGAAAGCTGATGTAGGTGTAACCGGCGCCAATTTTATTATAGCTGATACCGGCAGCATTGCCATCAGCGAGAACGAGGGGAATGCCCGCTTAACCACATCGTTTCCTAAAATACAAATAACGGTTGTAGGCATAGAGAAATTGATTCCTTCCATTGCCGACCTTGACCTGTTTTGGCCAATGCTTTCAACCCATGGTACAGGGCAAAACCTAACAGTTTATAATACAATTTTAAGCGGTCCGCGCCAGGCTAATGAGATAGACGGCCCCGAAGAAATGTATGTGGTACTGCTGGATAATGGCCGTACTAATCTGTTGGCTCAGAAAGATCAGCGGCAGGGCTTATATTGCATACGGTGCGGCGCTTGCCTGAATGTTTGCCCTGTTTACAAGAATATTGGCGGCCACACATATGAAACAACTTACAGCGGCCCTATTGGCTCTATCATAACTCCTCACATGCGAGGCATGGAAGAATTTAAGCACTTAAGCTATGCATCAAGCCTGTGTGGAAAATGTACCGAGGTATGCCCTGTTAAGATAGATATTCATAAAATGCTGTTGCTAAACCGGCGCGATGCTGTACGTGATGATTTGGTCACTACAAAAGAAAAATGGGGTTGGGCAGTTTGGAAAAAAGGGATGCTTAAGCGTAACCTTACCGATTTTTTTGGCGGTAAAGCAAAAAACTTTTTTATGAGGACCTTCTTTAAAAGCTCATGGGGCCATTTTAAAGATATGCCCGAAGTCGCCGAAAAATCATTCAGCCAGCAATGGAAAGAACGCGATAAAACCGAGGGATAATTACAATAGATGCGAAAAATTATTTTGAACTTGGCCGTAAGTCTTGACGGCCTTATTGAGGGCCCAAACGGCGAGTATGATTGGTGCCTTACGGATCAGGATTATGGCATGGGAGATTTTTTGAATAGTATAGATACCATTTTTATAGGCCGGAAAAGCTATGATATGATAAGTGCTGATACGAGCATGTTCCCGGTTGAAAAGATATACGTTTTTTCAAACACGCTCCAGAACGAGGAGCACAATCCTAATGTAGAACTGGTAACATCGGCTCAGTTTGATGAGGTAGTTGACAGGGTAATGAATGAGCCCGGTAAAAACATTTGGCTGTTTGGCGGCGCGGAGATGGTTGCAGGATTTATGAATAAGAACCTTATAGATACCTTGGTGTTATCTATCCACCCAATAATATTAGGCGAAGGAAAGGCTTTGTTCAAGAATATTAAAGACAGGGTTAATCTGATATTACTTGATCATAAAAAATACTCTACAGGCTTATTACAGGCAACATATACTCTAAAACCAAAGTTTTGATATGGAAATGCTAAAGTTGTTATAAGGCGATTGAATAGCTATGGCTCAACCTATACATACGGATCAGTGTTTGTTACCGAAACCAAACTCTTTGTATGTGTTTGGCATTTCATTCTGATTGCTAAACGCAAACGTGAACGATGTACTGTTGGTTTCATAATCAGCATCCTTACTGGTAGATTCCTCTAGGTGCACACAACGTATCATATAAATTCCATCCCGGCTCAGTGTAAAATAAATAAGCCCTGCAGCATCGGTATCAAACTTTTGCGGGTACACATTGCCTGATGCTGTTTTGATGTATAAATATGCCGGACTGTTTTTTAGCGGCTTTCCCTTGTAGTTTATTAAAGCAGTTATATCCTCGCCATAATTTTTCTTGTAAGGGTTTTGCTTAAGCGTTATTTCAAAATCGTTATTCATTACTTTTTCATATATATTGCCGCTGGGGTTATCCACCGTAAAAAGAGTCTTTAAATAACGGGTTGATTTTTCTGTGAAGTAAAGGCTATTGCTGTTTTTTAGCTTTTCGGCTAAATTATCAAAGCCCAGCTCGCTCAAATAGGTTACAAACTGGTCACGGGGTATGTCGGTGACTTCAGCTTTGCTGTTCATTTCAACAATTCCAAGTCCGCTGTTGTTAAGCGGATAGCTAATTACCGGAGCGGCGCTATCTTTGGCTATTTTGGTCAGATCAGTTTTTTTTGAGCCCTCATATATATTAAACGTAACAGTTTTAGCAGCACTATATCTACTCTCCCCCTCTTTAGCAAAGTTGCTGCCTGTTAAAACATGTAGGTTTAACTGGTCTCCTTTATGTAAATAAAAGTTTTCAGGAAGTAAGAATGTATCAGGGGCAAATGCTAAAAGCACTATTGCTGATAATACTATAGATAGTTTAACGTATGGGTGTTTCATGATTATGGGTGATTAATTCAAACATACAAAGTTTTAAAAACTTCTTAGCTTTACGTTAATGATTTTCGATAGGAAAACAATAGATAATGATGGTTTGATTAGTTTCTATAAGAAATTATTGCTCCCGCGCCTTATCGAAGAAAAAATGTTGATACTGCTACGCCAGGGACGTATTGGTAAATGGTTCTCGGGTATTGGGCAGGAAGCTATTGCTGTAGGCGCTACCATGGCCCTAAATGCCGACGAATATATTTTACCTATGCACCGTAATCTGGGAGTGTTTACTACCCGCAATATCTCCATTGCACGTTTGATGGCGCAATGGCAGGCTAAGGCATCAGGTTTTACCAAGGGAAGGGACCGATCTTTTCATTTTGGTACACAGGAATACAAGATCATTGGGATGATATCTCATCTGGGCCCGCAAATGGCTTTGGCTGATGGTATTGCACTTGCCGATAAATTGAGCAATAAAAAGAAGGTAACACTTGTATTTACAGGTGAGGGCGCAACCAGCGAAGGCGATTTTCATGAGGCTTTAAACATAGCCGCAGTTTGGGACCTGCCAGTTATATTCCTGATTGAAAATAATGGCTATGGCCTTTCAACGCCAGTTAATGAACAATACCGTTGCGCCGCACTTGTTGATAAGGCCATAGGTTATGGTATTGAAGGTCGGCGTATTGATGGTAATAATATCCTGGAGGTTTATCATACTATAAACGAGCTGGCAAAAGACATGCGTCAAAAACCCCGGCCGGTGCTTATAGAGTGCATGACCTTTCGCATGCGCGGACACGAAGAAGCATCTGGTACCAAATACGTTCCGCAGCATTTGTTTAATGAGTGGGTAGAGAAAGACCCATTAGAGTGTTTTGAGAAGTTTTTAGTAGAGGAACAGGTATTAAAGCAGGAGTGGATACCCCAGTTGCACAATGAATTTACCTCCTTAATAGAAGCAGAGATAGAAAAGGTTTTTAAAGAACCAGACATTGTGCCGAATATGGAGACAGAAATAGCCGATATGTATAGCAAGTATAGTATGTCCCGGCACAAGGCGTCTGACATGCTAACTACTAAGAGGTATATTGACGCCATAAGTGATGGCCTGAGGCAAAGTATGCGCAAGCATAGTAACCTGGTTATAATGGGTCAGGATGTTGCCGAATACGGTGGCGTATTTAAGATAACACAGGGTTTTATAGATGAGTTTGGTAAAGACAGAGTCCGCAACACACCGATATGTGAGTCGGGCATTATAGGGACCGCTATGGGGCTTTCTATAAATGGTTATAAGGCAATAGTTGAAATGCAGTTTGCTGATTTTGTAAGCAGCGGCTTTAACCAGGTAGTGAATAATTTGGCCAAAACCTATTACCGCTGGGGGCAGCCGGTTGATGTAGTGATACGTATGCCTGCAGGTGCCGGCTCAGGCGCCGGTCCCTTCCATTCGCAAAGTAATGAGGCGTGGTTCACTAAAACCCCCGGGCTAAAGGTAGTTTACCCGTCATCGCCGGGTGACGCTAAGGGGTTGCTTATGGCCGCTGTGGATGATCCTAATCCGGTTATGTATTTTGAGCACAAGTATTTGTACCGAAACATATCAGGCAATGTGCCTGATGATTATTATTACATAGAGATAGGCAAGGCCAATGTAGTACGGCAGGGAACCAGAGCAAGCATTATTACTTACGGCTTGGGCGTACATTGGGCTGTAGAATACGCCGAGAACCATCCCGAATACTCTATTGAGATACTTGACCTGCGTAGCCTGCAGCCCTGGGATAAAGAAGCGGTTGAAAAGACGGTTAAAAAAACTTCAAAAATAATGGTGCTGCATGAAGATACTTTAACCAGTGGTTTTGGTGGTGAAATTGCTGCCTACATTGGTGAGCATTTTTTCAAGTACTTAGATGCCCCCGTTATGCGTTGCGCAAGTTTGGACACGGCAATCCCCATGAACAAAGCCCTTGAAGATCAGTTTCTGGCAAAAGCGCGTTTGGAAGAAATGATGGATGTGTTGTTGAAATTTTAATATAGCAAAGCAAATTAGCTTATATCATTGCCATCCCCATTTATGGGACGGATGGCAAGGTGCAAAGGAATGGCTTTAGCCACATTCGCCGGTTTGGCTAAAGCCATGTCTTTTTGCATTTAACCGTTGACTGAAGTCAACGGCAATCAAGAATATTATGGAACTATGGTTTAATTGACTCTTCAGCAGTCGCTCAGCTCTTGCCGGGTGACGACTATTATAAGGCCTCCGGCCGCCCACATGTTAAGCCGATTGCACTAACTCAACCTCGGCAACAGGGCTAAATAAATAGATTCGCTTGCTGCTTATCTCCACACATTTATAACGCTTGCGTAGTTTTTCTTCCTTGCAAAAAACACGACCGTCTTTAAGTTTAAATATGGCTTTAATGGGAAGCTTTTCTACTGTGAAAACAGATTCCTTTGGTGCATCATATTTGCGCAGCGAGCGGTATAGTGTAAGATCGGAGCAGCTGGATGCTGCCGGATTATTTAGATAACTGACAATAGCATGTTTTACATCTGGCGGGAAAACTTCTTTCTCAAAGAATGGTTGCATCATCTTTTTAAAATTGTTTTTCCATTCCGTACCGTGGGGTTTTGCTTTATGCTTATGCTCATTCCAGGTATGCAGGTGCGCAAACTCATGTACGGTGGTAACCAGAAAAGCGTACGGATTTAAGTCGAAATTTACAGATATGCGGTGACCCTTGCCGGAATGCGGCGCACGGTAATCGCCAAACTTAGAGTTGCGATTACGTGAAATTTTAAATTCGCATTTAAAGTAGTCTATCCAGCGGCCAATGAGTGGTGCCGCATCAGGTGGAAGATATTTTTCTAATACTTTTACTTTATCCAATTTTTACCTCTGTATCAAAGATAGTTGTTTTGACAGCCTACTTTAAAAGATTGTATGAAATAAATGCGGCTGCGTAAGCCAGCACGGTCATATAAACAAACTGGGCAGCGGGCCAGCGCCAGTCTTTTGTTTCGCGATATACAACAGCAATAGTACTGGCACATTGCATGGCAAAGGCATAAAACATCATCAGTGAAAAGGCTACAGCCAGGGTAAACACCGGTTGCCCATGCAGATCTTTAGCGTTTCGCATTTTTTCCTGTACCGATTCAATCCTATCGGCATCACCATCAACACTGTAAATGGTAGCCATGGTACCAACAAAAACTTCGCGGGCGGCAAATGATGTTATTAATGCGATGCCTATTTTCCAGTCGAAACCCAAGGGCTTTATAACCGGTTCAATTACGTGGCCTAAAACACCGGCGTATGAGTTCTCCAGCTTTTCTGAGGATACTATCCTGTTCAGCTCGTTATGTTTAATGGTTTTAGTGTATTGCGGCTGCTGGTACTTCTGCTCGATTTTTTCAAAACGGTTGCCCGGAGCGTAAGACGACAGCACCCATAGAATAATAGATACTGCTATGATTACCTTACCAGCTTCCAAAACAAAGGTTTTTGCACGCTCATACATAGAGAATAATACATTGTTCCACCTTGGCATACGGTAAACAGGGAGTTCCATTATGAAGTAACCGCGTTCGCGCGATTTTAAAATATATTTCATTACATAAGCAACTACAATTGCCGATACCAGGCTTAATAGGTACATGCCTGTTAAAGCCAGCCCCTGCAGGTTAAACAGCCACCAAACATTGCGATTGGGAACAACCAACGCTATAAGTAAGGTATATACGGGTAAGCGGGCCGAACAGGTTACTAACGGCGTTACCATAATAGTAATCATCCTGTCCTTCCAGTTCTCAATTGTACGGGTGCTCATAATAGACGGAACGGCACAGGCAAAACCACCTATAAGTGGTACAACAGATTTACCATTAAGGCCAACCTTACGCATTATTTTATCCATCATGAAAGTAACGCGAGACATGTAGCCAGTATCTTCCAGTATGGATATAAAGGCGAATAAAATAGCAATCTGCGGGATAAATACCATAACGCCACTTAAGCCGGCTACTACGCCATCTATCAGCAGATTAGTTAAAGGGCCAGCAGGTAGTATATTGCGCAGGCCGCCCTGTATCAAAACAAAGAATTCCTCTATTAACGACATAGGATATGCCGACCAGGAAAAAATGGCCTGGAACATAAATAGGAGTATCCCCAGGAAAATAATAAAACCGAAAACCTTATGGGTAAGTATCTTATCTATTTTATTGCTGTGACTTTCATCATGAGCAGTTACCGGAGTTGTAACTGTGTCATACAATACATCATTTATGTAGCTATAACGTGCAATAGTTTCAGTAGCCTGTGCTTTTTGTGAATGGAAAGAGTGCTCTTTTTCCAGTTCTTCTATCCGGTCGCTTTCTGCAGGAGTTAAAAATGCAAGATTTTCATGCTGATGCGCCAGCTGTAATGCAAAGTATGGATTATCAGTATTTATTTCACGGCTAATGCTTTCTATCAGGTCGGGCGCAATGGCGTTAACATCAATGCTCTCTTGCTGCAGGGCAAATTTATTGGCAAAGGAAATAGCAGTTTTCAACTCGGCAATGCCCTCCAGTTTCCTGGCAGACACGGGTACAACTGGTACGCCAAGCTTTTTAGCCAAAAGATCGATGTCAATAATAATCTCTGATTTTTTTGCCAGGTCAATCATATTGAGGGCAATAATAACCGGTATCTTCAGGTCGGCAACCTGGGTATAAAGCAGCAGGTTACGTTTAAGATTGGTGGCATCTAAAATAACGACAATAAGGTCTGGGGCCAGTTCTGATTCTTTTTCAGCAAGTACAGAAAATACAATAGATTCATCCTTGCTTTTAGGATATAAACTATAAGTACCGGGAAGGTCAACGATTTCGGCTTTACGGCCATCAGGAAGCTGGCTGTAGCCTATTTTTTTTTCAACAGTAACACCCGGAAAATTTCCTATTTTTTGGTTTAAGCCAGTTAAGGCATTAAAAAGGGTTGATTTACCGGTATTGGGATTGCCTACAAGCGCTACTCTGATATCAGCTTTCAATGGCTAAAGTACTATTGCAAAATTATTGTTGAAGCTTCAAATTTGCGCAAACTTAACTGATAACCAGATACATGAATAGCAATAGGATCACCAAGCGGAGCTATACGTGAAACCTTTATTTCTTCGCCCGGCAAGCAGCCCATTTCCATTAGCTTAACAGACATTTCAAGATCAGTAAATTCTTTAACTATTCCTATTTCTCCTACTTCAAGCTGCGAAAGTGTCATTTTGCGATTATTTGATTACAAATGTAACCTTATTTATATTAAATCCAAATAAGAATGATGCTAATTAATAATCAGATGAGTCTGTGTTTTGTAAATTTTATAGCCGGTGGAAAATTTAAATGTGGTATAAAGTTTTACGGACATTTGAATACACTCTGTATTTAAATACAGAATGGTTTTTATACGGCGGAACGTGAAGTTTGTTGTATATTATTTACTTTGCCAAAATGCGGGCAATTGCAGTCTTTTTTAAACAGTCCGCAAGAGGAAAGTAGCATAGCTGTAAATAAGCCTGAAAGAATAAGTTTAGTTTTCATTACGGTTAATAGCATTTATGGTTATTAATACGCCAAATATACCTATACCTGCACCTACTGTATCGGCAAAAAGGTCATCCCAGTTACCTGATCGCCAGGTAAAAAAATATTTTTGCAATATTTCTATTAAGGCACCAAAGCTAATCAATACAATGGTGCTTTTTATAGCTGTTTTAATATGTGTGGTATGAGTGCTCCATCTTCTGATGCTCGCAGTGCAATAAAAAATAGCCAATACGGCAAATAAGCCGCAATGTACCAGTTTATCAAAGCCAGGAAAAAACAGATGCGATTCGCCTACCCCACCCATTGGCACTGAGCAAATTATTAAAATAAATAAGGCCCACAATATAGCAGGCCCGTAATATTTAATTTTTGGCATCATTTAAACGCCAATTACTCCTTTGTAAGCATCAGCAGTTAAAAGCCCATCGGCTTCAGCAATATCATTTATGCTGATTTTAACCATCCACCCATATCCATATGGGTCAGAGTTTACCAGTTCAGGTTGGCTGTCCAGTAATTTATTAACCTCTAAAATAGTTCCTGTAAGAGGCATAAACAAGTCAGAAACTGTTTTAACAGCTTCAACAGTACCAAAAACGGCTTCTTTTGTAACTTCTTGTCCTACAGTATTAATGTCAATATAAACAATGTCACCTAATTCGCCCTGGGCAAATTCTGTTATACCAATGTAAGCTTCATTGCCTTCTATTTTTATCCACTCGTGGTCGCTTGTATACTTTAACTCTGCAGGAAAATTCATACTTGTATATTTTATGTGGCCAAAAATAATAAAACTTTAAGGTATAACAATAATTGCATCAATTTAAACTAATACATAATACACGGCCTGCAAAACCAAACAATGCAATAGTTGTTAACTATAAAAACCAAAAAAATAACCTACAAATGAAAAAATTAAGTTTAACGGTAATAGTAGCGCTTTCAGCGTTAACATTCCAGGCTTGTAATCGCGCAGCCAAAGACAGTAAAGAATCAGCAGATAGTGTAAACTCTGCTAAAGACACAACCACAACAGCAGCAACAGGAGCAGCAGCAACAGGATCAGCAACAGGTATTGCGGTTGACGAAAAGGATGCAAAATTTGCAACAGATGTTGCTAATGCCGGCATGGCCGAAGTTGCATTGGGTAAAATAGCTGCTGAAAAAGCAACCAATCCGCAAGTAAAAGATTTTGCAAATATGATGGTTACTGACCATGGCAAAGCTAACGAAGAGTTAATGGCTATCGCCAAAAAGAAAAATATTACTTTACCGGCAGCACCTGATCAAGAACACCAGAAAAAAGCAGCAGATCTTTCTGCTAAATCAGGTAAGGAGTTTGATAAAGATTATGTTGATGCAATGGTTGATGGACATAAAAAAGCCGCTTCTTTATTAGAAGATGGCTCTAAAAATTGCAAAGATACTGAACTGATGGCTTTTGCAACTAAAACCTTACCGGTAGTTAAAGCACACTTAGCTAAAATTGAAGCTATTCAAAAAAGCATGAAATAAGCTTAGGCTAATGTTTATTTGAAGGGATAAGTTAACGCTTATCCCTTTTTTATTTGATGGATTTGCATAAGGCCGCTTAAAACAATATTTTTAGGGAAACTTACCCTAATTGCTTTATGAAAAAACATATACTGCTCATTTTTTTAATCCTGTTTTGCTCTCACTTACTCAAAGCTCAAAAAGTAGATAACATACAATCAAAAACTCAAGGACTTACAAAATACACTGGGTATTTTAATTTTTATTGGGATGATAAAACCGGTAAGGTTTTCCTGGAGATAGATGGGTTTAACAAGGAATTCTTATATGTTAACTCTTTACCATCAGGTGTAGGATCAAACGATCTTGGGTTAGACCGCGGGCAGATAGGCGACAGCCGCATTGTAAAATTCATAAAAATTGGTCCTAAGGTATTACTAATACAGCCTAACTATAGTTTTCGCGCCAATAGCAATAATGCCGATGAGCGCCGCTCGGTAGAGGAAGCTTTTGCTCAATCTGCTATATACGGCTTTACTGCTGTTGCTACAGAAGGGGATAGAGCCTTAATTGATATCACTTCATTTTTGCTTCGCGATAGCCATAAAATTGCCGATAAGCTTAACGCGGGAAACCAAGGCAGTTATAGCCCGGATGAAAGCCGCTCGGCCATCTATCTTCCAAATACCAAAAGCTTTCCTGATAATAGTGAATTTGAAGCTATTGTAACTGTGGCAGGCAAAGGCAAAGGCTATGAAATAGGTTCTGTAACGCCAGACCCTAATGCCGTTACCGTGCGCATGCATCACTCATTTGTGAAACTTCCGGATGATAACTTTAAACTTCGCAAATTTGATCCACGTGCCGGATATTATAATATGGACTACATGGATTACGCCACGCCAATTGACGAGCCCATTAACAAGTTGTTTTTAGTGCGTCATCGCCTCGAAAAGAAAGACCCTGCCGCTACCATGAGCGAACCTGTAAAGCCAATTATTTATTATGTTGACAGGGGTGCGCCCGAGCCCGTGCGCAGTGCCCTGATAGAAGGAGCCGCATGGTGGAACCAGGCATTTGAGACAGCCGGTTACAAAAATGCCTTTCAGGTGAAGCTTTTACCTGAGGATGCCGACCCAATGGATGTTAGATATAACATTATTCAGTGGATCCATCGTTCAACAAGGGGCTGGTCATACGGCAGCTCGATTAGTGATCCACGCACTGGCGAGATTATTAAAGGACAGGTATCATTAGGATCATTACGCGACAGGCAGGATTTTTTAATTGCCGAAGGTTTGGTACAACCTTATGAGGATGGCAAACCCGTAAGCGACAAAATGATGAAACTGGCCATTGCACGTTTGCGCCAGTTATCTGCTCATGAGGTTGGGCATACGCTTGGCTTGCAGCATAACTTTGCATCAAGCGTAAAAGACCAGGCATCGGTTATGGATTACCCACCCCCGGTAGTTAGTTTGAATGCAGATGGAACAATTGATTTGAGCAAAGCATATAAAACCGGCATTGGTGCCTATGATAAAAGGGCAATTCTTTATGGCTACCAGGATTTTCCAAAAGGGGTTAATGAAGATGATGCTTTAAAAGGAATTATTACCGAAACGATAAAACAAGGCTTTCAATTTATATCTGATGCTGACTCCCGGCCTGCAGGAAGTGCACATCCGTTTGCTCATTTGTGGGATAGCGGTGCCAATGCTGCTGATGAACTGAACCGGTTAATGATTTTGCGTAAGCATGTGCTGGATAATTTTTCTGTAAAAGCGATAAGGCAGGACGCGCCAATGGCAACCCTTGAAGAAGTATTGGTGCCTGTATACCTGATGCACCGTTACCAGGTAGAGGCCGCTTCAAAGATGCTGGGAGGTTTATATTATACATTTGCTTTAAAGAATGATGGGCAAACAGTAACTAAATTTGTAACGCCTGCCGAGCAATGGAAAGCCTTTGATGCTTTAGTAGCTACAATAAAACCAGATGCTTTGGCATTGCCTGAAAAGCTTATAGCTATGATCCCGCCACGGGTTCCCGGTTATCCGCGTACAAGAGAAACCTTTAAATCAAGAACAGGTTTAACGTTTGATCCAATAGCCGCGGCAGAATCTGCTGCAGGCACAACACTATCGTTTATGTTACAGCCTCAGCGTGCCGCACGGTTAATAGAATATCAATCAAGAGATAACGCACAGCCTGGGTTATTGCCTGTTTTAAACAAGTTGGTTACACAAACCTGGAAAGCGCCGCAACCAGCCGGTTATAAAGGTGAACTGCAACGCATGGTGAACAATTTAACTTTAAAGCAGTTGTTAACATTAGCAGCTAATACTAATGCGGCAGAAAATGTGAGGAGTATAACATTGTTGCAAATTGATGAGTTGAAAAGTTATTTACAGGGTGCATCAAAAACATCAACCGGCAGCACAAAGGCAAACATTATGTTTGGCTTATCACAGATAAACCTTTTTGAGAGAACGCCAGACAAATTTCAACCGGCAGCTCCATTAAACATGCCAGATGGTTCGCCAATAGGGACGGACGATCAGTTAGAATACTAATAAATTAAAAATCCTCCAAAAAGGAGGCAGAACAACAGAATATGTCAAAACCAATAGTTACAGGCTTAATGGCCTACGGTATGTCGGGCAGGATCTTTCATGCACCATTTATCAGTACAAATCCCGGCTTTACTTTTAAGGCCGTTGTTGAACGTCACGAGAAAAAAGCGGTAAACACCTATCCGGATATAATTAGTTACAATTCAATAGAAGAGTTGCTGAATGATGATGAGATAGAGCTCATTATTGTTAACACTCCCAATTATACACACCTGGATTATGCCATACGCGCAATGGAAGCAGGTAAGCATGTACTAATAGAAAAGCCGGCTACAGCCACTGTTGATGAAGCAAAACAATTATTTGAGCTGGGCCGCAAACTTAACAAGCATGTAATGATATACCACAACCGCCGTTACGACAGCGGATTTTTATCAACTAAAGAAGTTATTGAAAGCGGCCGGTTGGGTGAGTTGATAGAAGTTTCTTTTAGGTTGGATAGATACAAAGCCGCAATAGGTGTAAAAACTTTTAAAGAATCAAAAGCAATGCCTGCCAATGGGTTGGTATATGACCTTGGCTCGCATTTAATTGATAATGCAATAACATTGTTTGGCAGGCCATTGTCATTCAACAAAACAACCGGTATTTATCGGGAAGGATCTGAAGTGCCTGATTATTTCCATTACCACCTGATATATCCAAACCAATTGAATGTATATTTAACTTCAGGATTATTAATAGCCGGCGAAACCCCGGGCTTTGTTGTGAATGGTACAATGGGCAGCTTTATAAAAAACCGTACTGATGTACAGGAAGCACAGCTGGATAAAGGGATGATGCCAACCGATGAGGGATATGGCGTTGAACCTGCCGGAAACGAGGGAATATTAACTACTGTTGGTATGGATAATCAAAAGCATACAGAGCCGATGCCATCACATAAAGGCGACTATAATCAAATATTTGACGCTGCTTATCATACAATACGCAATAATGCGTTATTCCCGGTAACAGAAGAGCATATTGCCTGGCAGTTAGAAATGTTAGAAGCTTAATTATTTACATTAGCAATGTTTACACTTAAAGAAATGAAAAGACTATTATTTGCGCTTAGCTTTATTATTGTTGCGGGCTGCTCAAGAGCACAAAGCACACTACCAATTCCGGCATATAAAATATTAACGCCGGATAGCGTTTACAAATCATATACCGACCTGAAGAGGGATAAACCGGTAATGATTATTTACTTTTCGCCTGATTGCAGTCACTGCCAGCACCTGATGAACGAGCTGAGACCCAAAATGAACGAGCTGAAAAAGATGCAGGTGGTGTTAATTGCATTTACCCGTACCGAGTACCCGTATTTAAATCTATTAAGGGATTTTAAGAAAAATTACAACCTGGCCAAATATCCTAATGTTACCATAGGTACCGAATATCCAACTTATAAAGTACAGCAATACTACCAGATAAGGACAACGCCTTACATTGCCATTTATGACCATAATGGCAAGCTGGTAAAAGCTTACGAAAAAGTACCTGAAATGGATGAACTGATGGCGTCGGTTAAAAAAGCATAGTTACTCCCAAATAAAAAAACCCTGCTATATTTAGCAGGGTTTTTTTATTATATATTTTCCAGAGATTATTCGCCGCCAGTGTGATCATGTGCATGTTCTTCCCTAAATAGTTTAGCACTAAAGAAATCATTATTCATTCGTGCTATATTATTTAGAGAGATCTCTTTAGGGCATTCTGCTTCGCAGGCGCCGGTGTTAGTGCAGTTACCAAATCCTTCTTCGTCCATTTGTGCAACCATGGCTTGTACACGGCTGTAACGCTCAGGCTGGCCTTGTGGTAACATACCCAGCTGACTAACCTTTGCAGATACAAACAGCATAGCCGATGCATTTTTACAGGCCGCAACGCAGGCACCGCAACCAATGCATGTAGCAGAATTAAAAGCCTCGTCAGCAATTACTTTAGGTATCGGAATGATATTAGCATCCGGCACACCACCTGTATTTACAGAGATGTAGCCACCGGCTTGTTGTATGCGGTCAAATGCCGAACGATCTGTTGCCAAATCTTTTACTACCGGGAAGGCAGATGAGCGCCAAGGCTCAATTGTAATGGTTTCGCCATCGCTAAAGCTGCGCATGTGCAGCTGGCAGGTGGTAATAGCACGTTTTGGTCCATGTGGGCGGCCATTAATATATAACGAGCACATTCCGCAGATACCTTCACGGCAATCATGGTCAAAGTGAATAGGATCTTCCCTTTTTAGGATCAGGCTTTCATTCACCACATCCAGCATTTCAAGGAAAGACATATCAGGCGAAATGTTTTCAGCCTTATAAGTCACAAACTTGCCAGCTGTTTGTGTGTTTTTTTGACGCCATACTTTCAGCGTCAGGTTCATATTTCCGTTACTCATCTTTATTGAGATTAGTGAGTGGTTGATTAAGTTGATTAGGTGAGTGGTTGTAACTACTCACTTAATTAACCAATCAA
>JAQBNY010000153.1 GCA_028288315.1 Mucilaginibacter sp. | reverse complement strand
ACCCATGCTCTCCCTCATCGTTTCGTTGCGTAGCTCAAGCACCTTGGCAACAATACCTGATGCCATTGAGTTATAGATGTTGTGCTTTCCCTGCAGGGCCAGTTCGTTAATTGACATTGTAAAATGTGGTTGGTGTATGTTTATGACAATATTGTCTTTATCAAGATATGCTCCCTTAGTAATCTTTTTTTCTATTGAGAATGGCAGTTGCTGCGCTGCTATCTCTTTGCCTTCCATCACTTTTATTGTTTCGGCATCATCTGCACAATAAATAAAATGATCATTACCGGTTTGGTTCTGCGTTATCCTAAACTTTGATGCCGCGTAGTTCTCCAGCTTGTAATCGTACCTATCCAAATGGTCTGGCGTAATGTTTAGCAATACAGCTATATCCGCCTTAAATTTGTACATATTATCCAGCATAAAGCTGCTTATCTCCAGCACATAATAGTCGCATTTTTCGGTAGCCACCTGGTACGCAAAGCTTTTACCAATGTTACCTGCAAGGCCCACGTTTAAGCCCGCGTTTTTAAGTATATGATAAGTAAGGCTTGCGGTTGTTGTTTTACCGTTTGAACCTGTAATGCATATCATTTTGGCATCGGTATATCTGCCTGCAAACTCAATCTCAGATATTATTGGGATATTCTTTTCAAGCAGTTTTTTTACAATTGGCGCCTTATCCGGTATCCCCGGACTTTTTACCACTTCTGCGGCATTAAGTATCTCCGTTTCAGAATGACCATTCTCCTCAAACTTTATGTTCCAGCTTTGCAGCTGTTGTTTATAATGATCTGCAACAGGCCCAAAATCAGAAACAAAAACATCATATCCCTTCTGCAAGGCAAGGTATGCTGCCCCAACACCGCTTTCGCCGGCACCAAGAATAGCAAGCCTAAGCCCGGCCCTCTCTAAAGGAGAAGGAGTAGGATTGGATGATATGTTTTTGTTTGATTCCACTTATTCTTTTGTCTTGTCTCTTAACTCTGACCTCTTATCTCTATCCTTTTATTTATCTTAACTTCAGCGTTATAACCGTTATAATGGCCAGCATGATACAAATGATCCAGAAACGTGTCACGATCTTTGATTCATGGAAGCCCTTTTTTTGATAATGGTGGTGCAGGGGCGCCATTAAAAATACCCGGCGGCCTTCGCCAAAACGTTTTTTGGTAATTTTAAACCAGCTCACCTGAATAATTACCGACATGTTCTCTATCACAAATATTCCACACAGCACCGGTATTAATAATTCCTTGCGTATTAAAATGGCAAACACTGCAATAATACCACCTATGGCCAGGCTACCTGTATCACCCATAAATACTTGTGCCGGATATGAGTTATACCATAAAAAGCCAACACATGCCCCAACAAATGCACCGGCAAATATTACCAGCTCGCCAGAGTTAGGGATGTACATAATATTCAAATAATCGGCTATCATGGTGTTACCAGAAACATAAGCCAGTATAGCCAGTGTTAGTCCGATTATGGCTGATGTACCGGTTGCCAAACCATCAATACCATCAGTAATATTAGCCCCGTTTGATATAAAGGTGATAATGATGATAACAAAGAACATGAACACCAACAGCCCGTATTGTTCATAGCCATGCCCCATAAACTTCAACACCTTGGCGTAATCAAATTCATTGTTCTTATAAAAAGGCATTGTTGTTTTAGTCGATTTAATATCTTGTGTTAAAACCTGTTTATCGCCACGCATATGAAAATCTACAGGTACATCATACTTAACCGGCAGCTTAACTTCCTGCCTCATAGTAATGGTGGTGTTAAAATACATTGTCCATCCTATGAACAGTGCCAAACTAACCTGACCGGTAATTTTAAATTTACCTGCCAAGCCTTCTTTATTCTTTTTAAATACCTTTATATAATCATCTAAAAAGCCAATAGCGCCCAACCAAACGGTGGTAACCAGCATCATTATAATATAAATGTTTTCCAGCTTGGCAAATAGCAGCGTAGGGATGAGAATGCCTAACAGAATTATAATACCACCCATTGTAGGTGTACCTGATTTTTGCATTTGGCCTTCTAAACCTAAATTTCTTACCGTTTCGCCTACTTGTTTAAAGCGCAGGTAATCAATCAGTCTGCGGCCATAAACTGTAGTCACTAACAGGGATACAATTACCGCCATAGCCATACGAAACGTGATGTACTGAAATACACCCGCACCCGGGATACTGTAATTTTTATTCAGATAGCTAAACAGGTAATATAACATTGATTATGGTTTTGGTTTAACTCATTAATTTAAACTGTTCCAGTAATTCTTCCATATCATCAAAATGGTTCTTTATGCCATTTATCTCTTGGTATTTTTCGTGGCCCTTACCTGCAAGCAGGACAATATCGCCTGGTTGCGCAAACATACAGGCTGTTTTAATGGCCTCTCGCCTATCGGCAATGCTTACGGTATGCCTTTTAAAAGCCGGATCAATGCCTGCTTCCATATCTTTTATAATTTGGGCAGGGTCTTCTGTGCGCGGGTTGTCTGATGTTAATATCAGCTTATCGCTCCATTCACTGGCAACCTTGGCCATTACCGGGCGTTTGGTTTTATCTCTGTCGCCGCCGCAGCCTATAACAGTTATTACTTTTTCATTGCCCTTTCGTATATCATGGATAGTGCTTAACACATTCTGCACAGCATCTGGTGTGTGGGCATAATCAACAATACCAATTACTTTGCTTGGCGATACAATGTATTCAAATCTGCCTTCGGCACCGGTTAATTTGCTTAGGCTAACTAATACTTTTGAACGATCCTGATCAAGCAACATAGCTGTAGCGTATACTGCTAATAAATTATATGCATTAAATGCGCCCACCAGCTTAAACCAAACTTCTTCGCCATCAATATTCAGCAACAAGCCGCCAAATTGGTTCTCAATAATACGGGCCTTATAATCGGCCATGCTTTTTAATCCGTAGGTTTTTTTATGCGCCAACGTATTTTGCAACATTACATTACCATTCTTGTCATCGCTATTGGTTAAGGCGAATGCGCTTTTTGGAAGGCCATCAAAGAATGCCTTTTTGGCTTTCAGGTAGCTATCGAAAGTTTTATGATAATCAAGATGATCATGTGTAAGGTTAGAGAATATGCCTCCGGAGAAACGCAGCCCCTCAATACGGTGCTGTGCTACCGCGTGCGAACTCACTTCCATAAAACAATAATCGCAGCCTTCATTAACCATTTCGCTCAATAACTCATTCAGCGCTACAGGATCTGGCGTAGTATGGGTTGACGGTACTATACGGCCATTCACCTGATTCTCTACAGTCGAAAGCAGTCCGCATTTATAACCCATATCACGGAATAGCTTATATAATAAAGTAGCTATTGTGGTTTTACCGTTTGTACCTGTAACACCAACCAACTTTAAGTTTGATGATGGATTTTCATAGAAATTTGCTGCGATTGCACCCAATGCCTTGGCAGAATCTGCAACCATTAAAAAATCAACTTCGCCGGTCACGTGGGCTGGCAACTGTTCACATATCACAGCAATGGCACCATCTTTAATGGCTTGCTCAATATAATCATGGCCATCAACAACGGTACCTTTTAAGGCTACAAATAAGCAGCCCGGCACAACCTTGCGCGAATCAAAAACAACTGCAGATATTTCTACATCGGCACTACCCTGTAATTCGGTAAATGCCACCCCCTCTATTATATCACTCAAATATCTCATAGTAGTTCTATGGTTATTTTTGAACCCTTTGGTATCTGGCTTCCACCTGTTACTGATTGTTTATCTACCATTCCGCTGCCAATTACTTTTACCTTGTAACCAGCATTACCTAATGCAAATAGCGCATCACTTAAACCCATACCGGTAACATCTGGTACGGTGCCCGTTTTATATTTATTTTCTTCAAGCGCTAAACCCCTGCTGGTATCAATACCATTAACATTGGTTGATGCGTATAAAGGTTTTAAACCCAAGTTATCATACACCTTTTTAAGCGCCTTTAAATTGCCTTGCTTGTACTTTGGCAGTGTGGTGTTACCCACTAAACTTAGCGGAGCACGCTTAATTTCCATATCGCTGGCATAAACCTTGTCTGCAATTTCCTTAAACACCGGACCAGCAACCGATGCGGCATAGTATCCATTTTTAGGGTCGTTGATAACTACTATTAGTGAGTATTTAGGATGGTCTGCCGGGAAATATCCGCAAAAAGATGATTGGTACTGCTTTTTAGCCTTATACCCTTTATTGCCATCAGCAACCTGCGCTGTGCCTGTTTTACCTGCTATTTTGTATAAAGGGTTATAAACATATTGCTTACCTGTACCTTCACTAACGACACCTTCCAGCATTCCCTGCATCTTTTTAAGGGTTACATCAGAGCAGATCTTTTCGTTGAGAACGTTTGTATGAAAAGTTTCAACCGTGTTGCCTAATCTTCTTATCTCCCTCACAAAAACCGGAGATACCATTTTACCATTGTTTGCTATAGCATTATAAAACGACAACATTTTTAATGGTGTAAGCTGCATTTCATAACCATATGCCATTTGCGGCAGGGTCATGTTCTTATTCCAGCTCCTGTTAGTTGGATTTTTAACTACAGGTTGTGCTTCGCCCGGAATTTGCAGTTTCATCTTTTCGTTCAATTTCCAATCGTACAAATGATCTGTGAATTTGCTTTGGTTGGTTTTGTAGTTGGTATTAACCAGATAAGCGATTGCGGCATTTGATGATTCTTCAAAAGCCTTTTTCACACTTACCCTTCCAATACTTCCGTGCGAATCTTTAATAACATGGCCCTGTATAGGATAGTCGCCAGTATTCACCATGGTGTTAGTATCAATCATCTTATCCTCCAGCAAAGCCATATATGATGCTACTTTAAAGGTAGAACCCGGATCCTGATTACCAGCTATGGCGTAATTGAACTTTTCTTTGTAAGAGCCATCGGGCATTTTGGTAAAGTTGGCAACTGCCCTCACCTCGCCTGTAGCAACTTCCATTAATATAACCGCGCCGTGGTCGGCATCACTTTTTACCAATTGTTTTTCCAATGCGCTTTGGGCCACATCCTGGAAGTTAATATCAATGGTCGACATGATATCCGCACCTTCTTTAGGAGCAATCTCATCATCATCATTAACAGGCCTCCAAACATTACCAGCCATGCGCTGCTCTAAACGCTTACCGCTTTCGCCATTAATATAACTTGAGTATGCGCCTTCAAGGCCAACTGCATTTCTTACGTTATCATTCTTATATCCAATTGTACGTGCCGCTAAAGAACGGAATGGCAGTATGCGCTTATTTTGAGGAACGATGATTAAACCTCCCTTATACTTGCCCAAACAAAAGATGGGAAACTTGCGAATCTCTTTTAACTCTTTGTACGTAACCTTACGCCTAACCAACTGGTAGCGTGAGCTATCCTTACGAGCATCACGAAACATCCTTGAATACTCTCTTGCGGATTTATCACCATAAACCTGTGAAAGCTTCATAGCTAATGAATCAATCTTTTCGTCAAAAACTTTGTCATCGGCAATACCGGCAGCCAGCATATCCATACGTAGCTCATACTCCGGCACCGATGTAGCCAGCAGACTGCCATCAACAGAGAAAATATTACCTCTTGCGGCCTCAATAGTTTGGTAGCGGGTAGACATGGTTTTAGCCATAGCCTTCCATTTATCGCCCTGAGCAAATTGTACACGACAAAGCTGAAATACCACAGCTGCAGCAAAAAGCAAAATCAACCCAAAAGCAAGGTAAACTCTTAACAATATGTTAGTTCTTATGCTCATTCCTGCGCATCCTCCTTTACTGTTATTTTTTGCGGTGGTTGTCCTGACGTTTTAATACCCAATGTATCTGCCCGTTTAGCTACCTCTGTTAATGTACTTTTAAAAGCAAGATCTGCTTTGCTGCTTTTATACTCCCAGCTTAGCTCCTTTACCTCTTTGCTTATCTTATCAATATCGCGTACTGCGTTTTCTGATATATGCCTGTTAGCTATATACAGCATGCCCAAAAAAGCGATGTACAAAATAAACGGAAGGGCGCGGGTAGCATCATCAGTACTGATGATACCCTTTGTTAAAAATTGCGTTAAAAAGTTATCGGAAAGTTCCTTTGCAGGTTTCTCCTCAACAATAAGCTTCTTTTCAGCTATTTCTTCTTCCGGAATTTCTGTACGTAAACGATTGGTCATCTCTTTACAGCTATTCTTAATTTAGCGCTGCGCGCTCTGTTGTTATTACTTATCTCTTCGTCAGTAGCCGTTATAGCACCACGACTTACCGAGTCAAACGGCCTGTTATCATTACCGTAAATATCTTTCTCTAATTCTCCGCTAAATTTGCCTTTGGCAATGAAATTCTTCACCAACCTATCTTCAAGCGAGTGGTATGACATTACAACCAGCCTGCCGCCAACGGCCAACACTTCAGATGTCTGAATCAAAAAATCCTTTAAAGCCTCTAATTCCTGGTTTACTTCAATACGTAACGCCTGAAAAACTTGCGCAAGATATTTGTTCTCTTTCCCGCGGGGAATAAGGTTGCTTATAGCGTTTTTAAGATCAGCAATGGTAATTATTGGACCATTAAGCCTTGCCGTTACTATTGTTTTTGCCAGCGATTTAGCATTTTGAATTTCGCCATACATGCCAAAAATGCGATGCAGATCGGCCTCGCTATAATTATTTACTACCTCTTTAGCG
Organism: Mucilaginibacter sp.; assembly: GCA_028288315.1. GTDB lineage: Bacteria > Bacteroidota > Bacteroidia > Sphingobacteriales > Sphingobacteriaceae > Mucilaginibacter. The sequence goes on along the minus strand of JAQBNY010000153.1, from coordinate 2,999 downwards.
CTTAAATCTGATAACTGGTTCATGCGCATATCCAGTTCGGCATCAAACCTGGTAGAAAAACCACGCTCGGCCTGATCAAACTGGTAAGATGATACACCCAGATCTGCCAGTATACCATCAACCGGGATAGCATCATGTAAACGAGTAAAATTCTTGAGGTAACGAAAATTTTGATCTATAAAAGTAAACCTGCCATCTTCAATAACGTTTTGCTGCGCATCCACATCCTGGTCAAAAGCTAATAGCCGGCCATCACTACCCAAGTGTTTCATTATCTCGCGCGAATGACCACCACCACCAAAGGTTACATCCACATAAGTACCATTAGGCTTAATTGCTAAGCCCTCAATACATTCCTGCAGCATAACCGGTGTATGATAATTACTCATTGCGCCCCCTTCCTTTATTGCCCATTACCTCTTCGGCCAACTCGGCAAAATTCTCAGGTTCGTTATTTATCATTTCCTGATGTGCCTTCTTATCCCAAACCTCAACCTTATTCAGCATAGTAGTCAGCACAACCTCGCCGGTAATACCTGCATAATCCAGTAAGTTTTTTGGTAAAAGCACCCTACCGGCGGCATCTGGCTGCAAACCAGTTGCGCCAGCGGTAAATAATCTTATAAACTGCAAGCTTTTTCTATCGTATTCATTAAGTTTGCTTAGTTCATCAAGCTTTTTGTCCCATTCCGTTTTTGTGTAAATAACCAGATACTTTTCAAGGCCACGATTGATCACAAGACCCTCTGAGTCAGCTTCTGGAAGCTGCTTTTTGAGGCCTGTAGGGATCATCATCCGCCCTTTGGCATCCAGTTTACATTCAAATTCACCGGTTAAATAGGACATTCGTATTGGTCAACAATATTTGTAATGTAAAAGTAGATTACTTTTACCACTTTTTACCACTTTCTACCACCAAAAAGTTTTCAACATTTTTTGGGATGACTTGCTGTATAAGGGGGTTAAAACCACATGTACCCAGTAATGAATATAAAAAAGTCCGTTTTTTATACGATGAAGGCGGTTTTTAAAAAATGCTGAAAAATAGAGGCGTACCATGTGATACTATTTTAAAGACTTTTTAAAGCCATTTAAAGGTAGTTATACATGATAACTGCTTGTTATTTATAGCTTTGGAAATACAAGTACAATAGTTAAAAAAGATGATAATTGTTATACAATGCACCGATCGTGTAGGTTTGGTTGCTGCAATATCCGGTTTGCTGGCAAAAAAGGAACTTAACATTATTAGTATGCATGAACATGTTGACAATACGGCGAATTTGTTTTTTATGCGCCTTGAAGTTGATGGAGCAAGCGATATAAATGACTTACAATACAATTTACAGAGTATACTGCCCGAAGGGGCGCTAATAAAAGTAAATCCATTACCTTACAAAAAGATAATAGTACTGGTTACCAAGGAGTACCATTGCCTTGCAGATATACTGGTGAGAAACTATTTTAATACCCTTGGCGCAAGCGTACAATGCGTTATTGGCAATCATACCACTCTTCAAGATATTTGCGCCCGTTTTGATATTCCCTTTTATCTTGTACAAGCGAATAACGACAAAACTGCCTTTGAAGAAAATATTATTAATATAACTAAACAGTATAAATACGACTATTTAGTGCTGGCCAAATTTATGCGGATACTCTCCCATAATTTTGTGAGCCGTTATCCAATGCAAATAATTAATATACACCACTCCTTTTTACCGGCATTTGCAGGCGCCAGCCCTTACAGACAGGCATATGAGCGTGGCGTAAAGTTGATAGGCCCTACGGCCCATTACGTAACCGACGAACTGGACGAGGGCCCAATCATCGCGCAGCAAATAATACCTGCAGACCATTCGCTAACTGTGCATGATATGGTACAAGCAGGGAAGGAAATAGAAACTGCCGTATTAGCCAAAGCTCTTAAACTTGTTTTTGACGACCGGGTATTTGTTTACAAAAATAAAACTGTAGTATTAGAGTAAACAAAGTTACCAGATAGACCTTAGCGGAGTTACCTCCAAATTTTTAATTACCATTCTGTTGGTTACAATGCTTAAGTGTGTGTAAGGCTTTTTAGGGAAAAACACACTGGTTAAGTTACTGAGGCCCCCATCGGCAAATAATTCTACTGATGATGCATCAACAATAAGTTCCAGATCTGAATGAGGCGTAATCTCAATACGGGGCGCATAGGCAACACCGGTAAATAGCTTGCTAAAATCATCCCGGCCGGCGTTGGTGCGGTTAATATAATAGCGATTGTTCCTTTTATCGAACCCTAAAATCAACTTCTCGCCGCTTTCATTAGCCAAAACAACCGAGTAACTGTTTAGCTGGTCTGTTTTAAACTTTAACCTATACTGAGTAAGGTTTTTTTTAATTATAGAAAACACGTTGCTGTGGTTGGCTATCCGTTCGGCATCAATCTTAATAGTTTTTGCAGTAATATTTTTTAACTCTTTTACTGGTTTTGAGGCCAGGTAAATATCATCATTTACCGATTTTAATGATAGCTCCCGCGGGATAGTCATGGCATTGCGCCATTTGCCTGTAGGCACTTCATTGGCATATAGCCAATTGCCCATCCAGCCTAAGAATACTTTACGATTGCCTGTGTTTGACCATGTTACACCTGCATAATCATCAGGGCCAAGATCTATCCATTTGGTTTTGCTGTTTATTGCCGTGAACTTACTACCATCAAACTCCCCCACAAAATATTGTGTGGCCGAGCCTCCATTAATACCCCCGGGGTTGATGCTTACCAGCAACACCCAATATTCTTTGCCATCCACTTTTAACGGAAAAAGATCCGGGCACTCCCAAACCCCGCCATGAGCGCCAAGCATCTGGCCAAACTCACTTTCCTTCTCCCAGCTTTTTAAGTCAGCCGAAGAGTAAAACGTTATTCTATCCTTAGTGGCAAGGCTCATTACCCATTTTTTGTCCGGGCTATACCAAAACACTTTAGGGTCGCGAAAATCTTTGATACC
>JAQBNY010000123.1 GCA_028288315.1 Mucilaginibacter sp. | reverse complement strand
TACCGTTCCCGGTTATTGATTGCTTTATTTTACGCGGCGAGTACTCTGTAATGGTAACGTTACGGGATAATGCCGCCGCCATACATACACCCTGTGCACGGCCCAGCTTTAGCATTACCTGTATGTTTTTGCCGTAAAAAGGCGCTTCTATTGCCAGGCAATCTGGTTTGTAATTATCAATAAGAGCAACTGTTTTTTCAAATATGCGCTGTAATTTAAGCATGTGGTCATCAATTTTATCCATTTTAACCACACCCAGACTTATCAGTTCCATTTTAGGGCCTTTTTCAAGTACCAGCCCATAGCCCATTACTGCTGTTCCGGGGTCAATTCCTAAAATTATACGCTCTTTTATGTTGGGTTGCTCCATCTGTTTACAAAGCTAATGTTTAAGCGTTGGTTTTATGCAGAATGGCTATATATTCTTCCCGGGAAATCATGCGTGCGCCCATGCTCTCCAGGTGTTCTGTGTGTACCTGGCAGTCTATTAACTTGTATTTGCCTGTATTGCAAAGCCATATTAAAGCGGTTTTTGAGGCATTGCTCACCTTACTGAACATGCTTTCGCCGCAAAAGACATCATGGGCGTGTACGCCATATAAGCCTCCAGCTAAGCTGCCATTATGCCAAACCTCAACCGAATGTGCATAGCCTTGTTCATGAAGCCGGGCATAAGCCGCCTTCATATCGGCTGTTATCCATGTGCCATCCTGCCCTTCGCGCTTGGCAGATGAACAGGCTTCAACCACCTCATTAAAACATTGGTTAGTGGTAACCGTTAATTTGGCTGATCGTAAAACCTGTTTCATAGATTTAGAAACCTTTAACTCATCCGGATACAAAACAAAACGTTCATGCGGCGAAAACCACAGGATAGGTTCATCATTGCTGTACCAGGGGAATATTCCATTTTGATAAGCAAGCAGTAAGCGATCAACAGACAAATCTCCGCCTACTGCCAGTAAGCCGTCCTCCTCGGCAAGGGTAGGATTAGGGAATAATAAGCGTTCATCAAGCCGGAATATCATTCCGGCAAATTTAAGCCTTACGGCGTATAACCAATTTTTTATTTTGTGCTTTGGCTATATTATCCATATACGCCTGCATTTCAATGTATTTTGCAGCGGGTATAACCTGGTTTGTAAGGTTAAATTTAGTGGTGCTTATTACCTGATTTTTTTCGGCATTATAGATATAACTAACTTCGTAATTACCATAGCTGAATTTAAGGCTTTGGTTGGCGGGTAAAGTTTCAACTTCAAAACCTTCGGGTAATTCAATAGTAGTTACACATGCCTTTTGCATAGGCTGGTTAAAGTAAAAATCGCTTTTGCGCTTTTCTAAAACCGGTAATGTTATCTTCCACAGATCAAAAAGCCGCGGACGGTAAAACTGTTTGTTCCCTGCAGTTACGTCACAAAACTTATCAAATTCAAGATCAAGCGTAACCTCTTTTACGCCTTCTTTATCAGCTCCAATATTATATTCAAATACCGATGGTTGCTTCATATTGAGCGTCCGTATTAAATACTCCTTTTGCTCGTCGGCTTTTAAAGTGGCCAAGCCAATATAATCAGAGCGATATGCGCCGGTACTTAAAATTTTTGCCTTTACTTTGGCTCCTCCGTCAGCATTTAAAATTAAGTGTACCTCGCTGTTAAACTGGTTATCAACTCCTGTGCTTTCTGGTGTGTTAACCAATTTGCCTCCATCTTCGGTAATTAATAGGGCATTCCGGTTTTCGGTAAATGGCCCAAGCTTACCAAACGGTTGGGTGCTGCTTGTACATTCAAGCCAGGTAGTGTCGCTTTTAAAAGGTACGCATAGTATGATATGATTAAACGGATCTGCGGGGAAAGAAGGGTCGGCAGGTTCTTCATTGGTGCCTGCTCTAACCATTGCGTAATAAGACGGAATATTAACCGCTTTTAATAAGGCATACATATAGTTTGCAAGAGCCTTACAATCGCCATATTTTTTTTGATCAACAAAGCTTGCAGGAAAGGGTTTAAGACCGCCAATGCCTAACTGTATACTTACATAACGTGTGTTTTGCTGCAAATATTCATAAAGGAATTTTGCTTTTTCTTTATCAGATTTAATACTGGCAGTCATTGTTTTTATTTCTTCAACACGTTGCGGACTAAGCGAATTAATATCAGCATTTAATGCTTGCTGCCATTTTCCATAGTTTTGCCAGTTACTGATATCGCCCGGCATGCCACCATACAAAAAGGAATTAGCGGCAAATGATATTTTGGGAAATACTTGCCATGATAATGCATCTTCTTCGGATTTTATAGCTTTGATATTTTGCACCTTCCAGAGATAATTTTCCATGTCATCAATAATGATTTTTTCTGGTTTAATGCCTGTATTTTTGTTTTTGAACCTAAATCCAACAGATGGGACTACAGACACCTTATACTCGGCATATTGAACTGATTTTTCAGGCTCCTGAATATGCCAATCTCCCAAATCAAGGTAGCTGTTTTTGTTTTTTTCATAAATTATCTCAATAGTTGCCGGATACGATGCAATAGTATGCTCTAATGCCAGTAAGCGATAGTCTGTTATAATTGACATTCCATCCGCTGCAGATCTATCATACATATCACTTTTATGATATTTTTTTAATTGTATGCCTGCGGCATTATAAACAACCATTTCAACACTGCCTATACTGTTAAATTTTTTATCATAATATAAAACCAGCTGTGCCTCATCGTCGCCTTTTTCATTTAAAACAGTAACAATGCTATGGTGTCTTTGTGTAACCCTGCCTGGTCCTTTAACAACCAATTCATCAGATGAATATCTAACAACTGCATTTGCCTCATCCTTCAAAGAGTCGGGTATGCCTGCGGCTATATATAAATCTTTCGTTAACTTTTTATCTTGTGCGGAAACATTAAGTGTTATTAATAAAGCCGCTGCACATAGCCAGCTTTTTATATGCAAGTATTTCATGTGCAGTTATATTTTTTTAAGTACAATTTGCTCGTTTAACATTTCATACATTTTTTTAAAAAATTCATGAAACTCCGGATAGCTCTCTTTAAAGTACATGGATTTTTGATAGTCGATGGTATAACGAACCATTACTTTACCATCCTGTTCTCCTATTATACGCTTAAAGCTGATACTTTTATCGGGCATTACCATGCTGATGCTTTTAGGTAATGCGTCTACCTTATATCCTTGAGGAATGCTATAAGCCCCATTAATTAAATAGTTATTACGGTATCCAAAATCAATATCAGTAAAGCGGTTTGTGCTCAAAAAAGGATTAGCTTTAAATGAGCTTAACAATATCGGATTAAAGTATATATAATTATTATCTGAGCTAGTGAGGTCAAGGTTGAAATTAAGTGATTGATTAAGTGGTAATGTGTCAACATCCATGTTTTCAAACTTTAAAGACAATATCTTTAAATTGTTGTCATCATCTCGCAAGTAATCGGTATACTTTTTTTCGCCCGCTGTTTTGTATTTTTCAATTGCAGTTGATCTTTTATAATCATAATTTATAATATTAATGGTTCCGGTCATTTTACTATCTGCCTTAATTTCACCATTAATCATAAAATATTGCTTAACCGGATTGGTGTTTTGCAAAAACGTCATTTCGTAAATTTCTTTTTCTTTATTTATATAAAAGCCAAGTGTGTTAAGCAAATTTGCAGGTACCTGATTATAAATATTGTATTTGTTACTGGCATCAAGTACATATGATTTTGTGCTATCAACCGGTACATAGGCTACTGTACTATTAAATTTATAAGAGTTTGGATAAGCAGGGTTTACCCTGCCATTGCTGCGCGTGCTCACTATCATAGGGTAAACCTTAACGCCCGATTTTTTTAGCAGATGATAAAGAATAATATTTATCTCTCCAGAGTTACCCACTTTTTTATCCCAGGCACTTGGAGTACCATCGTATGAATATTTGCGGTAAGAATCGTTCCATTTCATACTGTTTTTAACCTCGCCAAATAAATAAGAGATTTTGTCGTCGGTGGTTTTTAGTGCTTTTGCTTTGGCAATAATGACATCCTCACCGGTTAGCTTCCGATTAAGTTGGCCTCCAAAGGCATCGTTGTTCATTAAGTCCTCGCCCACTTTTTTCCATGTATCAGAAAAACTCATGTTTAGCTGACCATTCTGGATGGTCATCAATTGAAATAATATGCGTTCAGAATTATCTTCAATTGATGTCATATATGGCTCGTCCGGAACAGAAGGTATATTAGCTATAGCTCTTGTTTGTTCGTTATTTTTATCTTCTCTTACAGCATAAGGCTGATTAATGCTTTCGAGGTTTTTGTAATAAAGTATTCCTGGTATAGCTGTTTTTAGTTCGCTATAACGGTTTGGTAGGTGGCTTTGAAAATACCAGTCGGGGAAATTGGCTATATTAAAACTTATAAGGTTGTATTTGTACTCAATTACAGAGCCCGGCTTAATATTAGGGAAAGAAAAAACCATTGCGGAGCGGCTTCTATCTATTGTCTCGTTAAAAATTTGTTTTTTATCAACTTTTACAATTTCTATTGCGCCGTTGCTTAGGTTTATGGTTTGTGCCTGCAAGCCAGAGATCGTTTCAGAACGATCGCCGCCATTAAATTCAATACGGATATTAGCTTCTTTTTTACCATTATCATTGAATATTTTAATGCGCTTATGAATATTAGTAATAATGTTGTATTGAGTATCAAAGTAAACTGATCCCTTTTCAAACAGGATCATGGCGTTAGCATCCTTCTCAAAGTCGCAGCTTTTCAATTCGAGGTCGGCAATATCAATTTTGCCGTAAGGTTGGGTTGTTGGAGTAGTTTGTGCCTTTGCAAAAAATACAGCAAGGCATAAAAAGAGCAGAGTAAAAACTTTGTTCATATAATTTAAGACTTAGGTGAATCGAATATAATATTTATTTCAGATAATTTAATGTGTCCTATTAAACTGTAAGACAGATATTACACATAATTTTTAGATCTGAATCTTGTGTATGCTTTTTCTTTAAACACCTATTGCGTGCTTACTTATTAATTAATTAGTAGTCTATTTGTAGTGCTTTAATGAACAATAGTCGTTTTTTTACGTAAGAACGGCTATGCTATTCCCCAACTATAAATGACGGATATTTATAAGATTATTCTCGAAGAAACAGTGGCCGGTTACTGGGATTGGCATATTAAAGAAAAAGAAATTATTTTAAGCCCTGCATTTAAAGCAATGTTTGGTTACCATGATAATGAATTGCCAAATACTATTATTAGCTGGCAAAAATTAGTTGTTCCTGATGATAGAGCCAGGCTGGATAAAAGCTTGGCCGGGCATTTTGAAAGTAAGGGCAGTAAGGCATTTAATTTAGAGGTAAGATATAAACACAAAAACGGCTCAATAATTTGGATTAATACTACCGGCAGGGTAATTGAATGGGATGGCGACGAACCTATAAGGATGGTAGGTTGCCATATTGATATAACAGCTAAAAAGAAAACCGAGGAAACTCTTAAAATTAGCGAAGAAACCTTTAGAAACGCTTTTGAATATTCGCCTATTGGTATGATGCTGGTATCACCAGAAGGGCAGTTTTTAAAAGCGAATAAAAGCGTATGCGATATGCTGGGATATTCAACAGACGAACTCCTTGCAAAAACTTTTCAGGAGATAACATATCCTGATGATCTTAAAGCAGATTTGGATTTGCTTCAGAAAACTTTAAACGGTGAAATTAACTCCTATAAAATGGAGAAAAGATACTTCACAAAAAATGGCAGCATACTTTGGATATGGCTGCATGTATCATTGGTGCTTAACCAAAATAATGAGCCGCTATACGTTGTGTCCCAGGTCAAAGATATTACAGAATGGAAAAACGCTGACGTTGCACTTAGGGAAAGTGAGCGCAGGTGGATATTTGCATCTGAAGGCACGGGCGGTGGTATTTGGGATTGGGACCTGCTAAACAATACTATATTCCATTCGGAGCAATGTGTACGAATGATAGGGTTCGAGCCTCACGAGTTTGATAATATCCCCGGCGTTTGGACAGCAAAAGTACACCCCGATGATAGGCAAAAATATAGAGATGATATAAAGGCGTATGTTAACGGAGAAACAAATATATATTCAAATCAGCACCGTGTATTATGTAAAGATGATACTTATAAGTGGATACTGGACAGGGGCAAGGTTATAGAATATGATGAAAATGGCAAACCCACCCGCATAATTGGTACGCATACAGATATAACAGAACAAAAACAACAGGAAGAACGACTAAGGCATACACTGGATATGATGAGCGGGCAAAACAATCGCTTACTTAACTTCGCTTATATCGTATCGCACAACCTCCGTACTCATAGCAGTAATTTTAAGATGATAATGGATGTTTTAGATGATCCATCTACAAGTAAGGATGAGAAAGAAGAGCTATCCGGCCATCTTAAACAAGTATCTGAGCAGTTAAATGATACTATAGTTAACCTTAATGAAGTAGTATCTATTCAAACCAATATTGATATACAAACCAGTGAAATTAACCTGCACACTTATTTTAACAGGGCTATAGAATTGTTGCATAACGATATTAGCAGGTGGGAAGTTAAGGTTGATAACAGTATACCTATTGATTGTAAACTGGTTTACAATCCTGCTTATATGGAAAGCATAATATTTAATTTATTGAGTAATGCTATAAAATACAGATCGTTAGTACGAAAGCCCGAAGTTGCTGTAAGCTATTTTAACATACCGGGTGGTAAATATGGGTTTGTTATTGCAGATAATGGAATTGGTATTAACCTTAAGAAATATGGCGACCAGTTGTTTGGTATGTATAAAACTTTTAATGGCAACCGTGATGCTAAAGGAATAGGGCTTTTTATTACTAAAAACCAGGTTGAATCTTTAGGCGGAAGTATAGAGGTAATAAGCGAAGTAGACAAAGGAACAACCTTTAAAGTTTTCCTAAATTAGCAGCTTCGTTTTTTGAATTATTTATTACCCAGCTTTTCTAAAACATCTTCGGCGCTTAATTTTTCTTGTTCGCCGCTTTCCATGTTTTTGAAAGTTAACAGGCCGCTTTGCATTTCGTCGCTGCCAATAAGGATAGTATAAGGTATCTGTTTATTATTGGCGTACTCCATTTGCTTCTTTATTTTAGCACCAGCCGGGTATAATTCCGCATTAATATTTTTGTTGCGTAATTTTTGTAATAGTGGCAGGGCGTAAGTTTCGCCCTGTGGCTCAAAGCAGCAAATTAAAACCTGCGTACTTTGCTCTGCAGATGCCGGGAAAAGGTTTAGTTCTTCCATTACATCATAGATACGGTCGGCACCAAAAGAAATACCTGCGCCGGTTAATCCTTTTAAACCGAACATGCCGGTAAGATCGTCATAACGGCCACCGCCCCCAATGCTTCCCATAGCAACTTCATTTGTTTTCACCTCAAAGATAGCTCCGGTATAATAGTTCAACCCGCGGGCTAAGGTAATATCAAGCTCCAGGTTTGCAGTTCGCAGTTCACAAATTGCAATATAATTGAAAACGGTTTGTATCTCATCACACCCTTGCAGGCCAATCTCTGAATCTTTTAAAGCATTGCGCAGGCTGGCCAGTTTTTCATCATTGCTGCCTTCTAATAAAATAACGGGTTGTAATTTATTGATGTCGGCTTGGGTAAAGCCTTTCTCCATCAGCTCTTTAACAACGCCATCCATGCCAATTTTATCAAGTTTGTCTATGGCAACAGTTAAATCAATTATGTTATCGCTTTTATTTATAATTTGAGCAATTCCTGATAGTATTTTCCTATTGTTAATTTTAATGGTAAAATCTTTCAATCCTAAAAGGCTCAAGGCTTCGTCATATATCATTATAAATTCCGCCTCGTTTAATAATGATGCAGAACCTACCACATCAGCATCGCACTGGTAAAATTCGCGGTAACGGCCTTTTTGCGGCCTGTCTGCACGCCAAACCGACTGCACCTGAAAACGCTTGAAAGGAAAGGTTATTTCGTTTTGGTGCTGTACAACGTAGCGTGCAAAAGGAACGGTAAGATCATAACGTAGGGCTTTCTCAGAGATAGAACTCGTAGCTTGTTGTGAATTACGTGTTTCAAGGGCATTAGCATCAGCCTTAGCTAAAAAATCACCACTGTTTAATATTTTAAATATCAGCTTATCACCCTCATCGCCATACTTACCTGTAAGGGTGCTTAGGTTCTCCATTGATGGGGTCTCAATCTGCTGGTAGCCGTATTTTCTGAATACACCTTTAATTGTATCAAAAATAAAATTACGTTTAGCCATTTCGGCAGGAGAGAAATCGCGGGTGCCTTTAGGTACTGATGGTTTGATGGATGCCATGCGGCAAATGTACAAAAAACAGCTTAGCCTCACCTAATCCCTCCAAAGGAGAGAACTTAAAAAAATAGCCCCATGCTTTGCAGCACAGGGCATCTTGAAACTATTAACGAACTCTATATTAAATTAAACTATTGCGCGTTTTTGGCCTGGGCCTTCATTTGCTCATTAGCGACAATCACAATTTCTACACGGCGGTTTTGTGAACGGCCATCGGCAGTAGTGTTAGCAGCAATTGGTTCAGTTTCGCCTTTTCCTGAAGTTGTTAATCGTGAATTTGCTACATTTCCTGCAGCTATATATGACTTTACAGATTCGGCCCTCCTTACAGAAAGATCCATGTTGTGTGTGTCAGACCCTGTATCATCAGTATGACCAATAATAAGGATGTTTGTTTGTGGATTGTTTACCAGTGATTTTGAAAGGTTTTGCAGGTTAGTACGTGCAGCAGCTTTTAAATCAGATTTATCTGTATCAAATAATATACCCGAATCAAACTTAACCAATATGCCTTCGCCTTCGCGAATAACGGTTGCACCCGGTACAGTTGATTTAATTTCGGCAGCTTGCCTATCCATATTACGGCCAATAAAAGCACCGGCAGTACCACCAACGGCACCACCAATAATAGCTCCTAATGCCGTATTACCTGCAGATTTACCTATAATAGCACCAATAGTACCGCCGGCACCAGCACCAATTGCAGCGCCTTTTTGTGTTTTAGTAAGTGAGTTACAACCGACGCCTAAAATACCTAATGATGCGATAGCAATACTTAACGTAGCTATCTTTATTTTTAAAGTCTTCATTTTTTTTAAAAGTGTGTGTGTTTTACAATAATGTATTTGCAAAGCAAATGCCAAAACTCAATAAAAGAATATTATTAATATGTATATTATATATACTAAAAATAATATTACTATGGCAACATTTTTTTAATAATTACGAAATGAACAGGGTTGAAAACATGTCCACAAAATTGGGTAAATTTTATAGCTGCATGCTATTTAGTACATTAAGAAAGAGGGCTAGAAAGGTTGTATGAGGTTTGGCGGTATTTGCAAGGAAAAAGTGCTGCCGATGCCTTTTTCTGATATTACCTTTATATTAATGTCATGAAACGCAGCTATAGATTTTACTATAGGCAAGCCAAGACCAAAGCTATCCTGCAATAATGATTGACGGATCTTTTTAAACCTGTGGAAAATATAAGGTAGTTGTTCGGCGTCTATTCCTATGCCGGTATCGGCTATATTTATATTATAAC
>JAQBNY010000099.1 GCA_028288315.1 Mucilaginibacter sp. | reverse complement strand
AAAAACATATATTTTTGCGTTATTAAATCTTTTTGAAAAATATTTAAAAACACTATTGTCTGTTTGCTTTAAAAACCTGATATTTGCAAACTCTTTTTAGGAAAAGAGTGAAGATTTAAAAAATATTTGTCATGTCAAGAATTTGTGATTTAACAGGAAAAGGCTACATGAACGGTTTTAGCGTTTCTAATTCAAATGCTAAAACCAAACGTAAGTTTTATCCAAACTTACAACTGAAAAAGTTTTATATCCCTGAAGAAGATAAATGGATCACTTTAAAAGTATCTACTTCTGCTGTTAAAACTATCAGCAAACGCGGTATTACTGCTTGTATCAACAAGTTTGTTAAAAAAGGATCTATTTAATAAAAATTAGTTCTGAGTAATGAGCTGCGAGTTTTAAATATTAAACCCGGCAACTCAAAACCCAAAACTCAAAACAATATACAAGATGGCTAAGAAAGGTAACAGGGTTCAGGTAATTTTAGAATGCACAGAGCATAAAACCAGCGGCATGCCGGGTATGTCTCGCTATATTACCACCAAAAACAAAAAGAACACTACTGAGAGACTGGAAATGAAAAAATTTAACCCGGTTTTAAGAAAAGTAACTGTTCATAAAGAGATTAAATAATTTCTGTTAACGCCTTGAGCGTATAACATTGATACATTAAACTTACGTGATACGTTAAATACGTAAAACGTATAACACAAAAAACACCATGGCAAAGAAAGTAGTTGCAACCCTGAAAGTAGCAGGTAAAGGAAAAGAGTTTTCAAAAGTAATAACAATGAGCAAATCGCCACGTACTGGTGCTTACTCATTCAAAGAGGCAATCGTAGCTAACGATAACATCAAAGATGCTCTTGCAGGTAAAAGCCTGTAATTACTTTTGCTGAAAATATTAAAGCCGTCTTGTTTAAACGAGAGGGCTTTTTTTGTTAAGGGTGAATGTGCAGAAATGAAACGTACAATTGTGCTGATTATATTGCCTGACACCCAAAAATCGAATTAATTAATTTACACATCTGCATATTCACCTATCTGCACATTTGACTTATGGGATTATTTGATTTTTTCAAGAAAAAAGAAAACACACAGCAGGAACAGCAAGCGCTTGATACCAGTCTGGAAAAAACCAAGGACAATTTCTTTTCCAAGATCACCAAAGTAATTGCCGGTAAATCAACCGTTGATGATGATGTGCTGGATGACCTGGAAGAAGTGCTGGTAACATCTGACGTTGGTGTTAGCACCACCCTTAAAATAATTGAGCGCATACAGGCACGCGCTGCTAAAGATAAATATGTAAGTACATCAGAGCTGAACACCCTTTTAAAGGATGAGATACAGCAACTGCTTGCCGAAAACAACAGCAACGATTTCCGCACATTTGAGTATGGCAGCCAAAAGCCTTATGTAATAATGGTGGTTGGCGTAAATGGAGTGGGTAAAACCACAACTATTGGCAAACTGGCCTACAAATTAAAGCAGGCTGGCAATAAGGTAGTGTTAGGCGCAGCAGATACCTTCCGTGCGGCGGCGGTAGATCAGTTACAGCTTTGGGGTAAACGTGTTGATGTAAAGGTAGTAGCCCAACCAATGGGATCAGATCCTGCATCGGTAGCTTTTGACACCCTCCGTTCTGCAGTGGCCAATGGCGACGACGTGGCAATTATTGATACTGCCGGCCGTTTACATAATAAGGTAGGCTTAATGAACGAGCTTACCAAAATTAAAAATGTGATGCAAAAGGTAATTCCCGGCGCACCGCATGAGATATTGTTGGTGCTTGATGCATCAACCGGGCAAAATGCTATTGAGCAGTGCAAACAGTTTACAGAAGCCACCGCCGTTAACGCCCTGGCTCTTACAAAACTTGATGGTACAGCAAAAGGCGGTGTAGTTATAGGAATATCAGACCAGTTTAAAATACCGGTAAAATATATAGGTGTAGGCGAAGGCATGGACCATTTACAGCTGTTTGACAGGCAGGCATTTGTAGATTCTTTATTTAAATAGAAACAAACTGTCATTGCGAGGAGGTAGGACGAAGCAATCTCGTCACTCGCAAATCTTTAGAAGCGACGAGATTGCCACGTTATAGCTCGCAATGATATAGTGGGAAACAATGAAGACAAAAGAAATTAGCAAAATTATAAAAGCAGCTGTAAAACCGCGCGTAAACGTGGTGACTTTAGGCTGTTCAAAAAATACATACGACAGTGAAGTACTCATGGGCCAGCTTAAGGGCAATGCCTATGATGTGGTGCATGAAACAGACAAGTTGCGCAGTAACGATATTGTGGTGATAAATACCTGTGGCTTTATTGATAATGCCAAACAGGAATCTATTGATACCATTTTACAATATAGCGAGCTTAAAGAGCAGGGTAAAGTTGGGAAAGTAATTGTTACAGGTTGCTTAAGCGAACGCTACAAGCCCGAACTGGAAGCTGAGATCACTAATATTGATGCCTACTTCGGCACTAACGATCTGCAAAATATTCTGACTAATATAGGTGCCGATTACCGCCACGAATTAATTGGTGAGCGCCTTTTAACTACTCCTTCGCATTTTGCATACTTTAAAATTGCCGAAGGTTGTAATCGCCCGTGTTCGTTCTGCGCTATTCCTTTAATGCGCGGTAAGCATGTAAGTACACCTATTGACCAACTGGTTAAGAACGCCGAAAGCCTTGTTAAGAACGGCACAAAAGAATTGATACTGATTGCGCAAGACCTTACCTATTACGGGCTTGACCTGTATGGCAAACGCAATTTGGATGAATTACTTCGCCGACTATCTGATGTAAACGGTGTGGAGTGGATCAGGCTGCAATACGCCTACCCTGCCGGTTTCCCTATGGAGATTTTGGATGTGATGAACGAGCGCGACAACATTTGCAAGTATATGGATATGCCTTTACAGCACATCAGCGATAACATGCTTAAATCAATGCGCCGCGGTTTAACTAAACAAAAAACCATTGACGTAGTGAACCAGATACGCGATAAAGTACCGGGAATTGCTATGCGTACCACACTGATAACCGGCTATCCCGGCGAAACACAGCAGGATTTTGAAGAAATGGCACAATGGGTTGAAGATACCAAATTTGACCGCCTGGGCTGTTTCACCTACTCACATGAGGAAAAAACACATGCCCATTCTTTAGTTGATGATGTACCTGAAGAAGTAAAACAAGAACGCGCCGATGCCATAATGGAGATACAGCAAGGCATTTCTTTTGATAAAAATCAGGAAAAAATTGGCAACACCTATAAAGTATTGATAGATAAAAAAGATGGCGGTTATTTTGTTGGCCGTACCGAATATGATTCGCCAGAGGTAGATAACGAGGTACTGATTGATGCATCTGTTAACTATGCCGCAATTGGCAGTTTTGTTAATGTTAAAATTGACAGCGCCGAGGACTTTGATCTTTATGGACAGATTGTAAAATAAAATCATACTTAGCAGCACCGTATGTATTTTAGATTTTTAAATCTAAATTCGACATGTAAATGCTTAAGCCAAGTTATTTAACTCACGCAAAGACGCGAAGACGCAAAGAATCATTATTTGAAAACTTAGCGCCTTTGCGTCTTTGCGAGACATATCTTAACGACTTTGTCTTTAGTCATTAATCTACAATCGAAAATTCAAATGGACGCAGCCTGTATTGACTATAAAGACACCGGGTATTTTTCCCAAACCGTAATAGATTACCTGGAAAATGTTCCCGAATTAAGGTCGTTTTACAGTTACCGCCCCACCCTTGAAGGCTTTGCCGAATTATTTGAGAACAAAAAGGTTGTTGCAGATAGAAAGCTTTTAGCAGAGGTATTGCATAGTCAATATTTCAAAAACCATGAAGGAACCAGCCCTACCCCAATTAAATTAGAAGCTGCCGATTTTATAAGGCAAAAGATAGACCTGCTTAAATCTGATAATACCTACACCGTTACTACTGGTCATCAATTAAATATTTTTACCGGCCCGCTTTATTTTATTTACAAAATAGTTACCGCCATAAAGCTTTGCAGGCAACTAAAGGACTCTTTCCCTGATAAAAATTTTGTGCCGGTTTACTGGATGGCATCAG
>JAQBNY010000097.1 GCA_028288315.1 Mucilaginibacter sp. | reverse complement strand
TAAGTTAATGCTCCAATATGAAAAAAATCACGTGTATGGTCAAGCGCCATTATCAGCATAATAACGCCACGTAAAATATCAATTGATTGTATCCTATACTTTAAGGGTGCAGCTACACTCATAATTGTAACTATTAAGGTTTTAGTCTTAAAAGTAACAATTACTTATTAATAATAAGCTATTGCTTTTCAGCAACCGGGGCTTCTTCTTTACCGGCAGGTTTTTGCAGGTATAACCAGGAGAGCAAATACAAGCATAGCAGGCCTAACAGAAATCCACCCAACACATCAGAAAGCCAATGAGCTCCTAAATAAATGCGGGAGATAGGTATCAGAAAGATCATGAACAGGCTTATACCCCCAACAACTATCCGAATGATTTTATATATATTTTCTAACTGAAACATCAGCATCACCATAAATCCAAAAAAAACCACATAAAATAATACATGCCCGCTGGGGAAACTTTGCTGTGTTGTTTTGGAAACTATCCGCACCAGCGTATCTGACGGCCGCGGGCGGTTTACAATGGCTTTTAATATTGTACTCACCAAGCCTGCAAGCAAAGTGAACAATATATATAAGGCAGCTTTTTTATACTTAAATATAAAAAAAGTTAAACTGGTTAATCCAACAATAATGGGCGCTTCGGGCATATAGCCGGGGGTACTTATCAAAGACATCACCTGATCAATAAAAGAGTTTTGATGCTCCTGTATTTCCCTCGAAAATTTAACGTCAATTGCCGATGCGGGAAAAACATGTACCAATATTGTAAGCACTATAAACCCCAGTGTAATTATAGATAGGACTAACAGCATAATATGCCGCCTGCGTTTGTTCATTTATTTAGATAAGGTCTTTTAAATGTTTATAGTTTGCTTTTATGGTATCTACTACTTCGTCCATCCGGCCGTTTAGCATAAGTTTAGTCATAGATAAAGCCATACCTTTAACCTGGCCCAATTCCACCTTTGGCGGCATAGCTAAGGCGTTTGGATCAGTAAAAATATTTACAAGCGCTGGGCCGTTAAACATCAGGGCCTCTCGTAATGCTTGTTTAGTTTCTTCAGGATCAGTAACGGTGAAACCTTTTATGCCCATTGCTTGGGCTACCATTGCAAAATCAGGGTTGTACATATCGGTTTGCCAATCGGGCAGGCCGGCAACCTCCATTTCAAGCTTTACCATACCTAACGAGCGATTGTTGAATACAATTATTTTTACCGGCAGGTTATATTGAGTTATTGTTGCCAAATCGCCTAGCAGCATAGATAAGCCACCATCACCACAAAGAGCGATTACCTGCCTGCCAGGCATTGCCAATGCGGCACCAATTGCCTGCGGCATGGCATTAGCCATTGAACCATGGTTAAAAGAGCCTATCATTTTACGTTTACCAGTAGCGTTAATATACCTCGAACCCCAAACACATGACATCCCGGTATCCACCGTAAATATAGCATCATCAGCGGCTAACTCATCAATAAGGCTGGAAACATATTCCGGATGTATGTTTTCCTTTTCACCGGCGTCATCAACGTATATTTTCATATTCTTTTTCACGTCAGCATAGAACTCCAGTTGCGCTTTCAGAAAGCTGTCGTCCTGATGTTGTTCCACTTGTGGTAATAAGGCGGTTAGAGTATCCTTTATTGTTCCACATAATCCAACCTCAACCTTAGCACGACGACCAATACGCTCTGGCTTTATATCCACCTGAACAATTTTACACTCAGTTGGCATAAATGGTGTATAAGGAAAATCTGTACCCAACAGCACCAACAGGTCCGACTCATGCATGCTGTGGTAAGCCGATGGCAGGCCTAATAAGCCGGTCATCCCTACTTCATTTGGGTTATTATGCTGGATATCCATTTTGGCACGGAACGAGTAACCTATGGGTGCATTCAGCCGTTGTGACAAGGCAACTACTTCGTCATGTGCATTAGAAGCGCCTATACCGCAAAATAAGGTTATTTTTTTATGCTGATTAAGCAGGGTAGCCAATTTACCCAGGTCCTCATCAGAGGGACAAATAACAGGCCCAGGATTGTAATTAATAGTAGAGGTCATTATTTCCTCGGTATCCATGCTGGTGAGATCGCCGGGGATGCCTATAACAGCTACACCCTTACGATGCAACGCTGCTTGTATTCCGGCTTGCATCATCCGTGGAAATTGTTTTGGTGTGGTAGCTACCTGATTATAATGGCTGCAATCGTCAAATAATTTGATGGTATTGGTTTCCTGAAAGTATTCGGTACCGTACTCAAAGCTGGCAACGGTTGATGCTATGGCAATAACAGGTGCGCCAGAACGATGGGCATCGTATAAGCCGTTTATAAGATGTACATGTCCCGGGCCACTACTACCTGCACAACATGCTAATTGTCCTGTTACCTGGGCCTCTGCCCCTGCTGCATAAGCACCGGCCTCTTCATGGCGAACATGTATCCATTGAATAGTTCCTTCGCGTCTTACGGCATCGTTCACCTCATTTAAGCTATCACCGGTTACGGCGTATATTCTTTTAATGCCAGCGTTCACCAGCATTTCAACCATTTGGTCTGCTATGTTTGCCATACTTACCTTAGTTTAATACTTATCTAAACCTAATAAGGTGGCAGGGGTTTTAAAATTTAGTAAATTACCTTTAAAATGATATTTATGGGACGAATTGTAATTGTAGCTTACCAGCCTAAAGCAGGCAAATCAGCAGAATTAAAAAAATTAGTGCATGCACACGTGCCGCGCTTAAAGCAGGAGGGTTTGGTAACAGATAGGAAACCTGTAATATTGGAAGCTACCAACGGCGCTATCATTGAAATATTTGAATGGTTATCGACAGAGGCCATACAACAGGCACATCAAAATAAAACAGTGCACAATATGTGGGGCGAATTTGAAGCCGTTTGTACTTACGTACCATTGAATACTTTAAGCGAAACCGGTAATATGTTTGCTGAATTTACGCCCGTATAAATTCCTTAGTCACTGAAGTGTACTATGTGAGAAGCACGAAGGCTAATTCAAGAATATAGCACACAAAAAAAGCCTCCTGAAGTATCAGGAGGCTTTTATATTTTAAAAGAAGTAAATTAATTACTCGCCTTTTTCAGCATTTTCTTCCCTGTCATCAGCTGCAGGAGCTTCAGTTGCAGGAGTTTCTTCTACTTCTGGTGCAGTTTCAGCAACCGGAGCCGCAGCTACAGTTTCTTCAGCTACAGGAGCAGTTTTAGCTTTTGAAGTACCACCACGACGACGTGTTGATTTTTTCTCAGTTTTAGCTGCATCTTTAGTATAAACAGTGTTGTAATCTACTAACTCAATGATTGCCATTTCAGCGTTATCGCCTAAACGGTTCTCTAACTTAACAATACGTGTGTAACCACCCGGGCGGTTAGCAATTTTCTCAGCAATTTCACGGAACAAAATGTTCACTGTATCCTTATCCTGCAGGTAGCTGAATACGGTACGGCGTGAGTGCGTAGTATCGT
>JAQBNY010000096.1 GCA_028288315.1 Mucilaginibacter sp. | reverse complement strand
AGAAAAAACTAATACATATACCCTTGTTCAACCAATTAAACATAGTTCCTCGATGGATAATCTTTACCCTGGATATACTCATTAGTTGTATCTCGTTAACGGTTGCTTATTTAATTAAACACAATTTCGATTTACCTACCTTAAATTATGTAGAGTTCAGTAGGAATATTTTAATAGTTGCAGTAATAAATACGATAGTTTTTTTTAGCATTAGAACCTATTCGGGTATAATAAGGTATACTAGTGCGCAAGATTCTTTTAGGATTTTGTTTGCGGTATTAATTAGTAACGGAGCATTTGTTTTAATAAACTTTTTGGGAATAGCACTGGGGAATCATCCATTGATTTCCAACAGCTTACTTGTTGTAAATGGCTTGGCTTGTTTTTTATTAATGGTTACTTATAGAATTTTAGTAAAATACTTTTTTCTGTATGTGAAAAATTTAAAACTAGATAAAAAAAGAGCTATTATTTATGGCGCTGGTGAAGCTGGTGTAGCAACAAAAAGAACATTTGATCATGACTATAAAGTTAACAAGAATATCATAGCATTTATAGATGATGATCAACGCAAAGTAGGAAAGACTATTGATGGCATTAAAATATTAGATGCCAAAGACCTACCTATGCTTATTGAGCAGCATGAATTAGACGAGATTATTTTCGCATCATATACGATACCGGTTGAGCATAAAAATAAGGTGGTGGATATGTGCCTTGAAAATGATATCAAGGTTTTAAATATACCTCCACAGGATGTGTGGGTAAGTGGCAAACTTCAACCTACCCAAATCCAGAAGATCAATATTGAAGATCTTTTGAATAGAAAATCAATTGAAATTGACATAACGGGTATACAAAAGGAATTAAAAGGGAAACGAATTTTAATTACAGGTGCCGCAGGCTCAATTGGTAGTGAAATAGTAAGGCAACTTTTAAAGTTTGATATAGGCCTCATCATTATGTGTGATCAGTCAGAAACGGCTTTACATCACCTGTACCTTGAAATTGAAGAAACACATACAGATTTAAATTTTCATGCATACATAGGTGATGTAAAAGATGAAAAAAGAATGCAGAATTTATTTGATACATATAAGCCCCATTATGTGTACCATGCCGCTGCCTATAAGCACGTTCCATTAATGGAAGATAATGCATCTGAATGCGTAAAGACAAACGTTCTGGGTACAAAAACGATTGCAGATCTTGCTGTGAAACATGGCGTATTAAAATTTGTAATGATATCTACCGATAAGGCAGTAAATCCTACAAATGTTATGGGGGCATCAAAAAGAATTGCCGAGATTTATGTACAATCATTAAATAGATCTATACATACTAAAGATTACCAATGTAGTAATAGCTATAATGAATTAACTCATCCGGTACCTGTTACCAAATTCATTACCACTCGTTTTGGTAATGTTTTAGGATCTAATGGCTCTGTTATACCACGGTTTAAACAACAAATAGAGAAGGGTGGCCCTATAACCGTGACACATCCCGAAATTACCAGATATTTCATGACCATACCAGAAGCTTGCCGTTTAGTACTTGAAGCGGGCTGTATGGGCAATGGAGGTGAGATATATATATTTGACATGGGGAAATCTGTAAAAATTATAGACTTGGCCAAACGTATGATACGGCTGGCAGGACTTATTCCTAATCATGATATTAAAATTGAATATTCAGGTTTAAGGCCGGGTGAAAAACTATTTGAAGAATTATTAAATAATAATGAAAATACTATGCCTACTCATCATGAAAAAATTATGATTGGTAAGGTTAGAGAATATTATTTCAATGAAGTTGAAAGTCAGATATACGGTTTAATCACTCATGCTAAAAATAATGATGACCTTCAGGTCGTTAAAGCTATGAAACAAATTGTTCAGGAATTTAAAAGCAAAAATTCCGTTTTTGAAGAATTAGATCTAGCATTCAATACCCTATAAATGCTTAAAAATATACTTCTTGTAATATTGCTAATTTTTATTTTTTCGTGTAAAAAAAATATTAGTAATGAAGTTGAGGTTTATAATAATGATTTTGAATCGGGCAATTTATCTAACATTGATAATGGAATACTTAGCCAGTTCAATGGAACATCTGTATTAGGCAATTATAATAATGGCAGTTTTGCTTTAACTGTTAGCAATTTACCTAAACATGACCTTGTTGAAATTTCGTTTGATCTTTATATTCATGATAGTTGGGATGGTAATAAAACCGCACCTGATGGGCCTGATATATGGGAAATGCTGGTAGACGGAAATCCATATATTAATACTTCTTTTTCCAATTCGGCATGTGGTGTTGGTGTATTTTGCTCACCACAATCATATCCTTTAGATTATCCTAACAATTATAATAATCCTAAAGTTGGTGCTTACAGAACAGATCTGCCTGGTTTTTGCGAGTTAATTACAAATCCAAACGGAACAACATTATATAAGATTGAAAAAATTATAAGGCACTCTAACAAAGCTTTAATATTACAATGTTTAGATAAACTTGTTCAAACTGATTCCGCTGATCCTAAATGTGACGAAAGCTGGTCAATAGATAATATTAAGATCAAAGCAATTACATTATGAAGGTCATAAAGATAATAGTTATTGGCGCATTAAGTTTACTTGTAAGATTTAGCGTTTATTCACAATCTTTACCCGTTGGTACAACTTCAGTAGAAGACTATTACAGAAACGCCCAGTTAATGGGTACAGCTGATACAAGCGTTTCATTTACGGTTCGCCCAATTTTTCCAAGCCTTCTTAAAAGGCACAGCGATGCGTTTTATCCTGACAGCGCCGAAAAGCGGTACAACTTATTAGATGCAATCCGTTCCGGACAATCTAAGGACCATAAATTAAAATGGAGTCTTTTACCTTTAAGTTTGCAAACCCAATTTAATTCGCATCATCCTTATGGTTGGAATGATGGCCCAATGATACCTTCTAAGGGCTTGCAAACATTGACAAGCGCAGGTATTTACATGGCATATGGACCGCTAACTATCCAGCTTAATCCCCAATTTGTTACAGCGGCAAATTTAGAGTTTGAAACTTTTAACAAGAACTATGATGATGTTATTTTTGCTCGTTATTATGATATTTACAATAACATTGATCTTCCTGTAAGATTTGGTACACAAAGCTATACCAAGCTGTATTGGGGCCAAAGTAGCATCAGGTTAAATTTTAAGGCCTTATCATTCGGTGTATCAACAGAAAACCTATGGTGGGGGCCCGGGATACGTAATTCACTATTAATGAGTAATTCTGCTCCCGGCTTTGCACACTTAACATTTAATACGTTACGACCAATAAAAACGCCAATAGGCTCTTTTGAAGGGCAATTGATCGCTGGAAGATTAGAAAACTCCGGCTTTGCGCCTTTAGTGCCTGATCATTCTTATTTTGGCACAAACTTGTATGTTCCAAAACTTAATGATTGGAGATATTTGGCAGGAATAGTTTTAACATGGCAACCTAAATGGTTGCCATGCTTATTCTTAGGGTTTGACCAAAGTTCACAAACATATGGGAAAGATTTAAGCAGTATAACAGATTATTTACCCTTGTTTTCTTCCAATAAACAGGTCAAGGCTCCAGATAATCCTATAAACAAGCAAGATCAACGAAGCGCGGTATTTATGCGATGGATTTGGACGCAAGAACATGCCGAAATATATTTTGAATACGGACATAATAATAACACAAATGATTTCACTCAAAATTTATTATCGCCAGATAAATCACGTGCTTACATATTTGGTTTAAGAAAGATGTTACCTTTCAATAAATCGAGAAACGAAAATATCTTAATTGGAGTTGAAGTTACACAACTCCAGGAAAATGATATTAATAATATTAAGCAAGGATATGAGTGGTATGTAAGTAAGTATATCAGGCAGGGGTATACCAACCAAGGCGAGGTATTAGGTGCCGGAATTGGGCCGGGAGGCAACTTACAATCGTTAAGTGTTAGTTGGATAAAGGGACTGAAAAAGTTGGGAATCCAAATTGAGCGATACACTCATAATGACGATTTTTATTATTATGCTTATTACGATACTTCCGATCTGAGAAGGCATTGGGTTGACTTAAGTTTTGCGGTCAATGGCGAATGGAATTATAAGAATTTAATTTTTAATGCTAAACTGCAGGCTATCCAATCGTTAAATTATCAATGGTATTTAAAGCAAAACCCCGGTGATCCGTATTTTGTAAATGGGGTTGATGCTTTTAATGTACAAATTCAGTTAGGCGCAACATATAGGTTTTAAACACAATAGCTAAATAATGAGAAAGATATTTTTTTTGTTAAATATAGTATGTGTGTTTACATCATTTACATTTACTAAAGTTATAGCACAATCATTACCGGTTGGCACACCAGTACTTGACGATTATTACCGAAGGCAACAATTGCTTGGCAAAATTGATTCCAATGTTTCTTTTACTATTCGTCCACTTTTTTCGGCGGCACTTAAAGTTAACGATGTATTTGATCCTGATAGTTCATTTAGAAAAGATAGCTATACAAAAACAGGACCTTTTACCTTTGGTAAAGGTAAGGGCCTAATTCAAATACTACCTTTAAACTGGCAGCAACAATTTAATTCTGATCATCCGTATGGTTGGAATGATGGAGCAATGATTCCGGCAAAAGGATACCAAACAATGATTAGTGGCGGTGTGTTTTTTAAATATGGCCCATTAAGCATACAATTAAGGCCAGAGTTTGTATATGCTGCTAATCCAAAATTTAATGGATTTGCCAGCGGTCATTCTGATCAGGATTTAATTAATTATTACAATTATTATAATATTTATATTGATTGGCCGGAACGTTATGGCAACGGCCCCTTTAGTAAGGCATTTTGGGGACAAAGTAATATAAGGCTTACTTTTGGCCCTGCATCTATAGGGTTATCAAACGAAAATATTTGGTGGGGGCCGGGTATCCGCAATTCATTAATTATGAGCAATAACGCTCCTGGATTTAAGCACATTACCATAAACACTGTACGTCCTATAAATACGTATATAGGGGCTTTTGAAGGACAAATAATAGCCGGTCGATTAGATGCTTCAGGTTTTTCACCGTTAAATGAAACTACTTTATCTAATGGAAGCAATATATATATTCCTAAGAGTGATCACTGGCGATATTTTACAGGTTTTAATTTAAATTATCACCCAAAATGGGTACCTGGATTAACACTTGGCTTAATAAGAACATTTGATGCTTATTGGAAAGATGTAACAGGCTTCAGTGGCTATTTACCTTTTTTTGTCCCATATCAAAAGCAAAATACTAATGATGGCGATCCTTTTCCTCGCGATCAATACACATCATTATATGCTCGTTGGCTGTTTACAAAAGCGCAGGCCGAAATATATTTTGAGTATGGTTTAAATGACAATTCGTATAATTACAGAGATTTTATTGGATCGCCGGAACACTCACGGGCATACATATTTGGTTTGCGAAAAATGATTCAATTAAATGGTTATACTAACCAGCATATTTTATTTAGCGCAGAAATTACACAGCTTTCTCAAACACCGGATAGGTTAGTTAGAGATGCAGGAGGATGGTATATACATGGTGGTGTAATACATGGCCATACTAATCAGGGACAAATACTCGGCGCGGGTACAGGATCAGGAGGTAACCTCCAATCGGTAGATGTTAGCTGGATATCAGGACTTAAAAAATTGGGTGTTGGATTTGAACGTTTAGAACATAACGTTGATTTTGCAAGGGTAGCTTTCCCTGATATTAACGGTAACAGTCGTAAATGGGTTGATTTTGCTTTTGCTTTAAATGGAGAATGGAGCTATAAAAATTTAATATTTAATGCCAAACTACAGGAAATAAAATCATTAAATTACGAGTGGGTATTAAAAGATTATGATCCTACACAATACTACATTCCGCATAATGATGTATTTAATTTTCATACAGAGTTGGGTGTAACCTATAGGTTTTAATTAGGTTTTTTTCTGTTTGCAAGCACCTAGAAGCTAAATGCCAAACATGAAATAATTATACCTGCAAGCTGCACAAAACGACCGGTAAACATAATGATGCCGAATTCGGCATGCCCACCACTCGGCTTATCACCAAATATTTAGCAAAGTATTAGAAAGCTGAATGCCGTTTTAATTGAAGAAATTAGAAATGATATTAGTTTCTCTTCACCTATAGCAAGAGCCTATTAACATTGTTTCAAACAAATTACTTAGGTGAGCACTTTTAAGTTTTTAGTAAGCACTTAGCTTATTTTTTTAATTTTCAATCGCAGCGAATTGCCTATTACAATAACATCTGAGAAAGCCATTGCAAAGGCACCCACCATTGGATTAAGAAAACCTAATGCGGCAACAGGTATGGCAATTATGTTGTAAGCAAATGCCCAGAAAAGGTTTTGTTTGATGGTTAGCAAGGTATGCCTGCTTATTTGCAAAAACTTCACCACCGACTGTAGATCGGTATTAAGCAATATCACTTTTGCCGATTGGATAGCAATGTGGCTGGCATCGTTCATGGAAATACCAACGTCGGCCTGGGTAAGGGCGGGAGCATCATTAATGCCATCGCCTATCATAATAGTTTTGCCTTTTTTGCGGTAAATATCTACCATTTGCAGTTTATCGTCCGGTAACATTTCTGCATGTACCTCCTGAATACCAATTGTTTTGGCAACTGCTAAGCAACGAGATCTTTTATCGCCACTTATCAGTACTGGTGTAATACCTATTTTTTTAAGCTGG
>JAQBNY010000041.1 GCA_028288315.1 Mucilaginibacter sp. | reverse complement strand
CCCAGGTATTCTTCAAATATCTGCCCCATCCAATACAGCCAAAGCATGTTAAACAAAATGTGCAGCACACCGGCATGCATAAACATGTAGGTAATGGGCGTCCAAAAACGAATTAATAGTTTTGGCAATGAAGCGGGTAAATGCAGGTATTCGTTAGTAACCGCAAGTATAACACTGTTGCCAAAACCACTAAACAATTGTTCAATAACAGCGGTTACGTTTATTGCCAAAAAAACAATAACGTTAATACCAATAAGCAGACTTATTTTACTGCCCGATTGCTGTATTTTATACTGTATATTTTGCCACAGGGTACTCATATCAAAACAATGTTATATATTGATAACTACCAATTGTTAGTAAAAATTGTTTGGCTTTTTTACATGCCACCACTTTATTAAAAGATACCCAAACAATGCCCCTCCCAAATGGGCGAAATGCGCTACAGAATCGCCTGCGAAACGACTAACTCCCGAGAACAATTCAATTAGTACATAGCCTATAACTACGTATTTTGCCTTGATAGGGATAGGAATAAACATGATCATCATTTCCAGATTAGGAAAAAGCATTCCAAAGCCTACCAGTATGCCAAATATAGCACCCGATGCGCCTAACATTGGAAAATTGAAATAGCTATATAAAGCTTGTGCACTTACCTGGCTACCGTAATTAAAATATGAAGCCTCTAACTCCGGATGCGGTATAGTATATGCACCCGCTATTGCATGTATTTGTATAGCTTGTACAGCCATATACAAAACATACCCGCCAATACCGGTAATAAAATAGTAGTTAAAAAACTTTTTTGAACCCAAGGTATACTCCAGCATTGGCCCAAAAGATACCAGGGCAAACATATTGAAAAAGATATGTGTAAAACCGCCATGCATAAACATGTAAGTAATTATTTGCCATGGCTTAAACAAAGGCGAAAACGGATAATAGGCGGCTAAATATAATTTAAGGTCTACAAACTGCGCCAAAGCATAGGTAGCAATAAAGAAAATGATATTTATAATAAGCAGGTTTTTTACAACCGGCGGCATATTGCCAAATGGTGATTGCATTGTATATATGTATATAGTTAAGGTATCAGGCTATTTTTCAAATCGCTCTGCTAATTCATTTAATGTAAAGGTAGTAATTACAGGCTTGCCATTTAGTGCAAGGTTTGGCATTTGGCAAGCAAAAAGTTGGTCAACCAGTTGGTTCATTTCTTCTAATGACAATTTTACACCTGTTTTAATAGCCGCGTTACGTGCAAGCGACCGGGCCAGGTTATCGCGTTTATCTAACTTTAAAATGGCGAGGTTGTTTTTAAATCCCTCTAACAGTTGCTCCAGTAGCTCATGCTCATTAGCATTGCTTATATCTGCTGGTATGCCTTCAACAACTACGGTGTTTTTACCAAACTCGCGTATATCAAAGCCCAGTCCGCGTATGTCTGGCAATAACTCTCTTAACAACTCAAAATCGCTGCTGTTTAGTGTAACAGATTGTGGAAATAAACTTTGCTGACTTACCCCTGAATGGTTTTGCAATTGCTGTAAGAACCGCTCATACAAGATGCGCTCATGCGCCGCCTGCTGACTAATAAGCATGAACCCCGATTTTATTTGCGACATAATGAACCGGTTATGCACCTGAAAAAACTGCCGCTCGCTGCTTTTGGTTATTTCCTGCTCATCAACCGGGATGCCTTTTTCGGCATGCATCTCCTGCTGCAGTGTTTCTTCTTTCTTGCTTATCTCGTATAACGTATCCCAGTTACGTGGGATAGCCGTGTTGTAATCATTGGTATTTCTTAAGAACGGTATTTCGCGTTCCGATTTTTTCTCGTTAGCAAAGGGGTTGAAATCAGGGTTAAACGCAATGGATGGCTGCACAATCTCATCAAACGGTTTAGGAGTAATGAGGTGGCCAATGCTGTTCTCCTGGTCAAAATCAAGTGTAGGTGTAATATTATATTTACCCAAAGAACGCTTTACCGCCGAGCGGATAATGGCGTAAATTGATTTCTCATCCTGGTATTTTATTTCTGTTTTTGTTGGATGCACGTTAATATCAATCTTACCCGGATCAATATCAATAAAAAGCACATACAGCGGGAAAGTTTCATCAGGCAATAGCTCCTGAAAAGCCGTTAGCACTGCATGATTCAAATAAGCATCCCTTATAAAACGGTTGTTTACAAAAAAGAACTGCTCGCCGCGGGTTTTACGGGCAAACTCGGGCTTGCCTACAAAACCGCGCAGGTTTATAATAGTAGTTTCTTCCTCAACCGGAACCAGCCGCTGGTTATAATTATTACCAAACAAGTGAACTATACGCTGTTTAAGCGCGGCTGATGGCAAATGGTAAACCTCCTGCCCATCATGGTGCATAGTAAAAAACACCTGCGGGTTAGCTAAAGCCACCCGTTGAAATTCGTCAATAATATGACGCATCTCTACCGGGTTACTTTTTAAAAAGTTACGGCGCGCGGGTGTATTGTAAAACAGGTTCTTGATGGATATTGATGTACCTGTATTAGCAGAGCAGGCTTCCTGGCTCACCACTTCAGATCCTTCAATTAAAATACAAGTACCCAGCTCGTCCTCATGGCGGCGTGTTTTTAGCTCCACCTGCGCAATCGCGGCTATTGAAGCCATTGCCTCGCCCCTAAACCCCATAGTGCGAATGGCAAAAAGGTCTTCGGCCTTGCGTATTTTTGATGTTGCATGGCGCTCAAAACACATACGCGCGTCTGTAAGGCTCATTCCACAGCCGTTATCAATCACCTGTATTAATGATTTTCCGGCGTCCTTAAGTATAAGTTGTATCTTATCTGCACCGGCATCTATCGCGTTCTCTATCAATTCCTTTACGGCGGATGCTGGTCGCTGTACTACTTCTCCCGCAGCAATTTGATTTGCTACGGCATCCGGTAAAAGCTGAATTATATCTGGCATTTAAAATTATTTCCCTTCTTAGCCAACAGGCATATTCTTTTTCGATGCTAAATTAATTATTTGATTGCATAACTTTACCTTTACATACTTGTATATAATATTTACGTTATATTATTTACATCTTCCTGTTAAAGTTATATATGAAGAAACTATGGCCTGTGCTGTTTTTACTGGTAGCGGCATGCAAACAAAAAGAATACAATGCCGATCTGTTAGTTAAAAATGCAGTTGTTTATACGGTAGACAGTACCTTTACTACAGCCGATGCCTTTGTGGTAAGCGGCGGCAAAATTTTAGCCGTTGGCAAAGCCGACACCTTAGAACAAAAATATTTAGCCCGCGAGGTTGTTGATGCCGGCGGTAAAGCCATATATCCGGGGTTTATTGATGCGCATGCCCACTTTTATGAATACGGCCTTGGTTTGCAAGAAGTTAAATTAACCGGCAGTAAAAGTTGGGCCGCTATATTAGATACTGTTAAGAGCTATTCATTGCGTAATACCGATGGGTGGATAATAGGTAATGGCTGGGACCAAAACATTTGGGTCAACAAACAATTTCCTGATAAGGCCAAACTTGATTCATTATTTCCGGTACGCCCCGTAATATTGAGCCGGATTGACGGGCATGCAGCCATTGCAAACCAGGCAGCCCTAAACATTGCAGGTATTAAACCGGGCCAAACCATTACAGGTGGTAAAATTGAAACTATTAATGGTAAGCTTACTGGTATATTAATTGATAACGCCGTAGGTATTGTTACCCGCAAAATCCCCTCACCTACAGAGCAAATTACACAAAATGCCCTTTTAGATGCACAGCGCAACTGCTTTGCGGTAGGTTTAACCACGGTTGACGACTGTGGCCTGCCTTATACCATGGTAAACACCATTGCCGAACTGCAACATAAAGGCGACCTTAAAATGCGCATGTACGTAATGCTTGCCGACCAGGAAGAAAACTACGATTACCTGTTTAAGCGCGGCGCTTATAAAACACCTGGCTTAAACGTAAGAGCGTTTAAAGTATATGCTGATGGTGCATTAGGCTCGCGTGGTGCATGTTTGTTAAAACCCTATGCCGATCAAAAAAACTGGAACGGTTTTTTACTGAGCAGCCCGAAACATTTTGAGGAAGTAGCCGCCAAAATAGCTGCCAAAGGTTTCCAGATGTGTACCCATGCCATTGGCGACTCGGCCAACCGGGTAATTCTAAAAATTTATGCTAATGTTTTAAAAGGCAAGAACAATAAACGCTGGCGCATTGAGCATGCCCAGATAGTATCGCCTG
>JAQBNY010000020.1 GCA_028288315.1 Mucilaginibacter sp. | reverse complement strand
GCTTTTTGTTAACATGCCTGCTAATACAGAAGGTTCAATTAATTCATTGTCTGTCCAGGGATACTTATTCAGTACAGAAGGCATAGCTACCGGAGAGGTTTGAGCCTTAGCTTCTGATACCCATAATCCGGTTATCAGCATGCAGAAGGCCGCAGTTAAAATTTTATGTTTCATTGTAAGCATAATTATCAAGATATTTAATATTGTAAATATGAGATTAATCCATGAAAAATAATAAAAAAGCACATTGGGAGCATGTTTATACAAATAAAACTCCCGATCAGGTAAGCTGGACACAATCAGTCCCGCAAACATCCCTTGATTTTATTCATGGGTTTCAGCTACCAAATCTTCCAGTATCATTGATGTTGGTGGTGGGGACAGTAACCTGGTAGATTATCTTTTAAAGGAGGGCTTTCAAAACATTACCGTATTGGATATATCAGCGACTGCAATTGAAAAAGCTAAAGCCCGGTTGGGCCAACAAAGTCAATTAATTAAGTGGGTAGTTGCAGATGTTACCCAGTTTAAGACAGATCAGCACTATGATTTATGGCATGACCGGGCAACTTTCCATTTTATGACCAGTGAAAGCCAAATAGCGGCTTATCTGCAAATAGCAGGCAGGGCCATAACTAATTATATGGTTGTTGGCACTTTTTCAGAAAACGGGCCTGCTCAATGCAGCGGGTTGCCTGTGAGACAATACACTGAAGATCAGTTACAAAGCCAATTGAATGAGGGTTTTACTAAGGTTAGATGTATTCATGAAGATCATCTAACACCTTTTCAAACCAAACAAAACTTTCTGTTTTGCAGCTTTAAAAAACGGGATGTTAATTAAGGGTTTAATAAAACGGTCATCAAAGAGGCACTAATGATCGGCTTGGCCATTATGCGGCATAACTCATTAGTATTTAAACGAAGCTATGCCTAACGAATAGATTATGACGCATGAAAAGAAACACTTAGATCGTCAACACTCAAATTCTTAGCTCTGATGAGTTAAGATTTATAATGAACAGTTCACATTTTTATCATTCGTTATAATGCCTACAATTTAAACTTTATGCCACCATTGACGATAAAGCCATCCAGCGGCGCATAAATATCTTTAAAAACCGGGTCGGTTATATCGCCGGTATAAATCTGGCCAAATTTTGTCTGACGGGTATCGGTTAAGTTCTCAAAATTCACAAAAAGCGAAAAGCGTTCCCAGATTTTCTCTGCCATCAGCCCCGTTGTCCAGTAACCTTTACCATTTGCTCCATCGTTTAACCGCTGGGGACTAAAATAGTACGCCTCTGCACCGATTTTCCATTTGCCCTCCATCTCATACATGAGCACATTGTTCAGCCTGTGTCTGGAAACAAGCGGATAGGTCGAAATCTTATTCAGCGTGTGCTGCGTTACATCAGCAAACGTATAACCTAAGAATAACTTAAAATCCCGGTAAGTAAGCTTAACATTCGTTTCCATCCCTTTGGTGTTTAAATCTCCCTGCGGCTGCTGATATTGCAGGTCACCGTTTGCAAGCGAGGTAAGCAAAATGGGATTGTTAACTCGGGTGTAAAAGAACAACTGGTTAATGCTAAAACTTCCCTGATCATTGAATAAACCTGTACGGTAAGTAATGTCATAGTTCGCACCATAGGAATGCTCGGCTTTTGTATTGGTTACATCAATCGGCAGTACGTTTCTAAATTGTATCCGCTCTGCATCTTCTGTGAATACCGTTGGCGCCTTATAGCCGAAACCGCCGCCTAATCGGGTAGAGAAGTGATCACTGATCTTCCAAAGCCCTGATATTCTCGGTAAAAAGAAAAAGCCATAATCGTTATGGTAGTCACCTCTTATGCCCGTTTCCAGGGTGAACTTTGGACTAACATTTAATGCATTTTGAATAAATCCCCCTACTGTATTATAGTTATAATTGCGCAGCGGAAATGAACTGTTTTGATTCTCGTTGAACTTCTCTGTCACTAGGTTTATGCCAGCAACCCAATCCGACCTCTCTCCCGTACGGCTATAATTAGCTTCGGTATAAGATGAAACCTGTACACCTGAAAAGCGGTAATCAGGCAGTTTGATCGTCCTGTCGAAGTAGCTTATACTATTTTTAAAAGTCAACTTTTCTTTATCGTTCAGTTTATGGTCGAGTTGTGCCTGGGTGCTGTAACGGCCTGTTTTGTTTTCCTCGAAGTAAGAATGCTGCGGACTGCCCTCCCCTTCAATAAAGTGCAAATCGCCTCCCATTCGGTTTTCAATAGTACTGTTAATGCCCGCATTAAGTGTTGTGCGATCGTTGAAATAAATAAAGAGTTTAGGGTTCAGCGTAAACCTGTTAAATTTAGGTATAGCCGTTAAATTGATATGAGATGGATCGTAGGGTGAGCCATGATTGTAAGCCGCATAAATCGTCGTTCCGATCTTTTTGAATTTCTGCGCATAAAATACGCTGGCATCAAGACCCTTTGCAGAGGTACCATTCAAAAGGAAATTAAGTTGCCTTTCATCATTTGGTGTTTTGGACACCAGGTTCACCAAGCCTGCAATGGCGCCCCCGCCATAGAGTGTTGATGAAGAACCTTTAATTACTTCAACCTGCTTTAAGTCCAGCGGAGCAATCTGCAACAAGCCTAAACCACCCGAAAAACCGGAATATAACGGGAATCCGTCCCGGATAATCTGCGTGTACTTACTGTCAAGACCCTGGATACGGATACTCGAATTACCGCTGGTGGCTGATGTTTGCTGCGTTTGGATGCCGGTACTTTCAGCCAGCATCATCCGGATATCGCCGGGCTTCATGTTGCCTTTTTCATCAAGTTCCTCACCCGAAATTACCTCTACTCGCGTAGGGATATTGGCAATAGTACGGCTGCTTCGGGTAGCGCCAACTATTACTTCATTGAGTTCTTTACCTTCGCCTTTTCCTTCAGGAGTAAGAAGGATCTCCATTGGTTTGGATTGAGTAAGGGGAAATTTGAGCGTGTCCAGACGCGATTCATATCCAACATACCTGAACCGGATAATTTGTTTACCATCAGGAATGCCTGTAAAAATAATCAGGCCGGAGGTATCAGACGTTGTACCCTTACTTGTCCCTTGCAGTAAAGCGCTCGCACCTACCAGCGTTTCTTTGGTCTTGCTATCTTTAATGATGGCCTTGAATGAGTTTTGAGAATATGCTATAACACTATAAAGCAGTGCTATTAAAAGAACTAAAAGTTTTTTCATTTGATAATATTAAGTTAAAAAGAAAAACAGCCAATAAGGCCATAGAGACGATTTAACTTAATTTCGGCGGCTGCCAAACGGATAATGTAATTTGCTTATACAAAGACTGCCCATAAGGCGTATAAGCCTTTACCGGGGTTTCTGAAAGGGCGGGTAATGTTGTTGTTAACTGGATGACAACAATAAAACCTGGGCATGAACC
Organism: Mucilaginibacter sp.; assembly: GCA_028288315.1. Lineage (GTDB taxonomy): Bacteria > Bacteroidota > Bacteroidia > Sphingobacteriales > Sphingobacteriaceae > Mucilaginibacter. Next base: position 21,289 of record JAQBNY010000020.1, on the reverse strand, counting down.
GCAGGAGAAAAATGGTGAACAGCCGGGACATTCTTTTTCCTGCGATGAGGATTTTTCGATTTTTTTCTTGCCCGTCGATACCCCCAGCTGACATTCATTGTCAGCACAACAAGGCTTTGTTGAGAAAAGCAAAACAAAACAAGATAGTATAACACAAAACATTTTCACCGGAACAAAGGTATTCAAATAAACCATTTTTAAGATCCCCTGACGGAAAAATCCCCTGCAATGACCACAGCCACTTATTCGATTTTTTACGGTATCGCCGCGAACAGTTTCTTCCAGAGTAAGATAGATTTTAATGATCTGGAAACAGCTGAAAGATTTATACAGTCGCGGCTCTTCGTCTTCGACGGGTACTATTCCATTTATGCTAAAGAAAGGCACAACGCTGGTGAAAGGCAAGCCGAGGCAGAACACTGCCAAATTTTTTGAGGATTCCATGAAGTTTGCGATTGACATCCTTATCGCACTTATAATTTCTGATCTGAGTTAAGTTTTGGAAGGAGCGCCCCGTGTTTTCATCAAAAATCAGCAAGCCATTAGAAAACAGGGGGCGTAAAACGGGGCGGACAAAGTCCGCCCGCCGGGGAATTTTCAAAGCAAAGGGGATTGCCCCCTTTAGCATTTAATTATATGTTAGTGCCTCTTTACCATGCTTTGCAAAATCATGGCAAAGATTAAAGGCAGTTTGTGCCCTTTGTTTGGCTGTGCCATCCATGATCGATTTAAACTTTGCATTCTCATTTTTAAGCTGCGCACATTTTGAAAATAACCTGTGACGGCGTTGTATGCGCCAAACACCGTTCCTGCGACAGTTTCCAGTTGCTGGGTCGGGCTTCCTAAAGCATACTCATAAACGTTATCAACGATATTGGTATAATGCGTAGATAACAGGTCTGATTTGCCCCCGGCTAAATTTTCCAACACTTCTTTATTGGGTGCCATAGCAATCTGTATTAATTTTTTAACCTCGGTATCGGTGATACGCGCCTGCGCCCATTGGTTAAATATGCCCTCCATTTCAGCGCCTAAAATCCGGCTAATACCCATTAAAGTATGCGCCTGTTTAAGCCTTTCATTTGCGGATGCGGTATGACGGATTTTAATAGCGCCCGAATGGTTTTGCAAGGCAGCATTAAGGGTATTATTGCAAACAATCCTTATTGGCGTGAAAGCTGCGGTAATACTCCCTAAACCATCGTGCGAAGTCGCTAAAAATAAATATTGCTCTATCCAGTCTTTGCGCCCAACCCGAATATAATCGGGCAGCTTTGCGGTAATAAATACTCGCTCGCCGTTACCGAGCGATCCGGCTGTTTCGTATAAAATACCGTCGCCACCGCCTACGATCGCATCAAAGAACAAAAATGCATCACGGTTTTGCACGACCTCGTAATCGTTACCGACTACGCCCAAAACCTGTTCCGTATCGGCACGTACGGTCGCAAAAAAGTTAGGCACTTCTATTTCAGGGATGGCATCGGGATTGCCCCAAACATGATTATTGGTATCATAAGTAAACAAAGGGCGTTTTTCTACAATATAGTCCAGCCCTGCCTGCTGTATCGCTTCGCTGCTCGTCGGGTAGCGGTCTATGATCTGCCCGAGATTGTGCCAGGCTTTTTCTTTTACACTCATAAAGCTGCTTTTGCCTGTTTTTTGATTGAAATTAAGTTGATGTGCCATGATGTTTAAGTTTTATTGTGTTTTAGTTTTTAATTGCATGGTCTCTTTTTAAAAACCCTGACATTTTTGGTACTGCCCACCTGTATCTCCGTTTGCGATTGCAGTTCCTGTATCGCATCGTGAATATTTTTATGCGTGGTTTTTATGGTGAATTCACCGTAAAAGATTTGGACTTCCATCGCCTTAATATTGATAGTTGTTCATAAAATCGCTTAACTCAAAGCTGAACCTTTCGGGGTTTTCCTGCGCTAATAGCTCGGCGTAGCCCTCCCAATAGAGTTGGTCAGTCAGTTCTATAAATTGCTCGTACATAGGAATTGCTTTTTTTTGTGAAACCATAAAAAATGCTCCCGGCACGATGCCGGGAACATTACCCAGTTTTAAGCATTAGGAAAAACGATGTTAGCTTCAATTTCAGCCAGTTTTTCATGGCAGGCATCAAAAATAAACTGCGACACCATGCGGATAAGATTTGGCGTATTGGTCGCAAACTCCTGCCCCCTGTCGTCTTTGATAATCAGCTTGCAACCCGATAGGGGTTAGTTTCCAGTTCGTCGTTTTCTTCTATCAGTTTTACCTCAAAATCTTCCAGTAGCTTGATACGGGCAATTAAGGCTAAACGCTGTATACTTTTGCGGTGGAGGTCGTTAACAGACTTTAAGGTCTGTTCTAAGTTCAAAGCAGGTTTGGTATATCGTATTTCTGCTTTTGGTTCATCGATTTTTGGTTCTTCTTTTACTTCGGGTTTAACGGATTGGTGTTCAGCGTTAGTGGATTTGTTATCCATTGCAGGGGCATTACCGGCCTTAACCTCAGCAGTCCTTGCTGTCTCCGCTTGCGGAGTTTGGGCAGCTGTTTGATTTTTAGACTTTTCATCTTCTTTGGCTTCCTTCCCTGTTAAGCTTGGGCGGTTTGGAATACTGTTTACTGCATCGCCAGTTTTTGCTGCTGTACCTTGTACACCGTTTGCATTTTTTTCTACTGTTTTCATTTTTAATGAATTTTAAAGGGTTAAAAAAATTGTTTTTTGTTTCCCTCTTTTCCCGAAGACTCCCTGAAAAGCTATTTTTCAAAAGAAAAAACGGAAAAAAAGAAAGCAAAAAAGGGTGCCCGCAGCAGGTAAAAGGAAACGGAATAAGTCCCGCAGGGTGAACCGGCAGCGGAACGAAGCCGGTTCATTATGCCGTAGTCTTTTGCGGACTTTAATGACCAGCAGGAATGCGGGCAAAACCTTAGCTGCCCTTTTTCTCCGTTTCGATTGGAAAATAGCACCTTAAAGCAACTGATCTGTTCGCAGATAGTTAAGGGCAGAGGAAAGGCAAGCGCAGCTTTTCCCGGCGTAATAAAATGAAGCGGGTAAACAAGTGAAGACCTGAATGATGCGCTTAACCCAGGAATTGCAAGTGGTTAAAAGGTAAGCGGATGCTTTTGCAGCATAGCGAAAATGCAGGAGCACGATATTGCAGAATTGACATATTAAGTAGGTTCAGATTTTCCATAAGCCTATGCACCCTTTGAGATACTAAAAGGAGAAAAACAGCAACAAAATAACCGCCAGTTACGTTAAATGGGATTTTGAAAGGCATTTATAATTTAGCCTTACCAATCACAAATAAAAACAAATCATGGAAAAATTTAAATCATTACAGGAGCTTGTTGCATCTGCAGGTTCTTGCGTAATTTGAGGTACTATGTTGTTAACGACCTGCTTCAGATTAGATATCCATTCAATTTGTTTATCTACGATACGAACGGCGTAAATACGCTTAAGCTGTTCTCAGCTTCGGTCCACCACATACCCCACATGGACAATTATTGGCTGGCCCGGGAAATTCAATTTCCCCTGAGTGATCAACATTTCTGAATTAACCGTTTTGATATTAGATGGCCTGCCGGCATCATCAAGCTTTTTAAACAATAAATGCAATGTTGATTAATCATCACTTGTCGAAAAATACTTTCGTGCTGATATATTGCGTTTTGTATATTTGTGAACGTTAATTTTTGTTCTTTAAACGACATCAAACAAGCACGAACAAATACAAACTAATTCGGTAACCTTTTCCGTAACCTACTCAATTTAAGTCGTTCTAATATATTGAAAAACAGAGGCTTATGCCTTCAAAATATAATCCCATCGGGATCACAAAGACGTACCAACAGCGTCGAAGTTTTGAAGTAAGAGTCTCTTGAAAAGAGGCTCTTTTTTTGTTTAAAGGTGGTTTTTATAGCTTAAAGCCACTTTTATTAAAAACTATCCCTCACTTATTTTAAAAAATTTCAATACTAGTTGGATCAATCCAAACGAAAAGTTGACTAACTACGGTTGGCGGAAAGCTAATTTACTTGTCCAAAGAAATGGATATCAAATACCCATCAAAATAGTTATGTTGTCCGCTTAAAGCCGATATTATTTGATTGGTTTTACCTGCTGTTTGTGACAATGCCAATAAGATGCTCTATATAATAACGTATCGTTCTGGTTTATTAAGAATTGTAAAAGTGTGTTTAGTAGTCCGTTTGTGACTCATTGTGCTTTTACAATAAAAAAAAGGCCACCCCATTTAAATGAGATGGCCTTTTAAATAGAACCTTAACTTTTAATGTTTTGCCCACCATAACGGCGTCAAAACAGCATCAACTCCACCTAAAGCGGAAACGGCTTTATTATAGCCGTCTACGTTGGCGTTTCTTAAGTTAGATGGATATTTTATGCGTTGTGGCAGGAAGTTAATATCGCTGGTCATGTAATTACCGCTGTTTAAGGCAGGCAGATCTGGCATTACGTCTTCAACTGCAGGGTTTTCAAAAAATGGCAAGCCTAATCTTCTATGATCGCTCCATGTCTCTAATGGTAACCATGGTAGCTGAGCCAAAAACTTCTGAGTTATGATTTTAGTTAAATGATCATTTTTAACCGCACCAGCTTTGTAAAGGTCATTTTTAGGGTAGCTTACAGCTACTGTTCCGGCAGCTCCGGTTAAACCATCTTCATAATCCATAGTATGCGTTGCGGGTGGCTCAGTAGTGTGGCTCCAGCTAACAGATGTACCATCACGGTTATAATCTGTTGAGGATACATAAGCGCTTAAATTAGCGGTGGTTCCAAAATATTCAAAGCTTTTGGCAATGCCTGTTTCATAAGCTGTTTGTGCAGGTACAGGCGAAGTCCATCCACGTTCGGCAGCTTCAGCTAAAAGGAAGTAAGTTTCCCATGGACCAAAAAATACCCTCTTGTTATTTCCGCCCCTGTAAACAAGGTTTAACAGCGGTTTACAGCCGTTAGTGGTTATAGGCTGGTTCATTGCTGATTTTGCAGCCCAGTTACCGTCTGCTTTGGCGTTCCAGGTATATTTGGCATCGATGGTTTTAACAACAGTTCCTGCCGAGTTTTTCAGATTACCTTGAAAAGTAGTAAAGCTCTTACCTAAAGCCGGATAATTTATATTGCTAACATCACCGGGGATACTATAAACTTTATAGGCCCTTGGATCAATTGTGAATGGTAAGCCGTTAAACCAGTAACCCGCCATTGGATCATTGGTTTTAGTAGCAAATTGTTCAGTGAATCTTTGGCCCATCCAGTTAGTAGGCTTAATAGCAGATTGATAATCTACCGATAATTGGTCTGCCGATTTGATGCTACCTAAACCAACAGCCAGGTTGTTATAGGTTGCCGATATAGGAAGTGCCATCCATGACGATTCTTTTCTAAATACACTGGCTAATGGATCCCATCCGTGAGATTCCTGTACGCTGAACATGTCTGCCGCAGTGGTTATAAAATCATTAGTAGCAGCAGCAGCTTCAAACTCAGCTTTTGCTTTGTTGGGATCAACTTCAGACAAACGCATAGCCAGCCTCATACGCATCGAATTAGCATATTTACGCCATTTAGCATAATCATAATGATACGCAGGATCTTCGTTAGTTACATTGCCTGAATTAGCTACGGAAAGATCGAGTTTTGAGCCCGCATCCTTTAACTCATCAAGCAAAAAGTAATAAACAGTTTTTACGTCTTTAAATTCGGGATTTTTTCCCTGAAAAGCATCCGTTGGCATAGGACCAAAAGTATCACTAAACTCGCTCATCAAATAAGCTCTCCATATCCTGGCAACCTGTATAAGGTTTTTTGTATACGGTTTAGCAGTTCCTTTGGCAATTTGGTCATTACCTATTTGTATAGCCGTGTTAACATTATTTTGCCATTGGGAGGATTGCCTGTAGTATTCAGACGCCCAGTCATCAACAAAAGAACCCTGTGAAAATGTTTCGCCATCCTCATCCTGCAAACCGCGCCCGCCAGGAACCCAGTAAAGGATGAACATTCGTTCTGAAAGGCCAGGGTCTTGCTGTGCGCCAACAATGGCGTTATTGATAAAATATTCGGTTTGTACTTGATCACCGTTTGCAGCAAACGGGCTATTATTTATGTCATTAAATTTCGTGCACGAAGCCAGCATCAATGTAGCTGAAACTACCAGGCATGATTTTTTAAGTATCGTTTTCATATTATGAATTATATGCTATTAATTAAAAGCCAACAGTTAGGTTAAGTAAAATTGTACGCGTGGTAGGAGCACTTCCGCTTTCGTAGCCTGTAGCGTTAGAGCCTGTTGCATAAACAGATTCAGGATCCATGCCGTTCATGTGGCTTGAAATTAGCCAAACATTATTTACAGACATACCGATTTTAGCTCGCTGTATGCCGGTACCAACCAGCAGCTTTTTAGACAGGTTATAGCTAAGCTGTACGTTGCGTACACGAATATTTGAAGCATCGTATAAATTAGCTTCCGTTATACCCTGGTTTCCTACGGTAACGGCTGCCCAATAATTTTGCGGAGATACTTTTGCTGTGTTTTTTTCGAATTGGTTAGTAGCAGAGTTGAAAACTACTCCATCAACCAAAAAGTCTTCCCTTCCTCCGTTCACCACAGTTTTGCTCGATGTACCAGACGCTTCCATGTGTGCTATAGTGCTTGAGAATATTTTGCCGCCGAAACGTGCATCAACCAGGAACGAAAAGTTAAACCCTTTATAAGCAAATGAGTTAGTTACGCCTAATAAACTTGATGCCTGTTGGTTGCCCAGCAATTTTACATCACCAGTTTGTGGCAAACCAGCTGAAGTTAACAAAAGTTGACCATTATAAGGGCTGGTTGGGTCATTTACTCTTTTAAAGCTTGTACCATAAATGGCACCATATAACTGGCCAGCTTCACCAAAAACGGCAACATTATCATAACCACCTAATGGGTATTGCTTAACATCAGGTGTAATTGAGTTAACAGTATTGCGGTTCATTGAAAAATTTACAGTGGTGTTCCAGTTAAATCCTTCATAATTGTTGAGTATTTTGCCGTCTACTGTCAGCTCCAGACCTTTGTTCTCTATATCGCCGGCATTTATTTTCCGTGCTGTATAACCGCTGAGGTTATCCATTGGTAAATCAATCAGTTGTCTGGTCGCGTTTGATTTGTAAACAGCAAAATCAAAACCTATACGGTTATTAAGGAAACGCATTTCTAAACCAGCTTCATACGATTTGATTAATTCGCTTTTTACATTTGCATCAAAAAGCACATTGTTACGGCTCGCATTGGTATTGCCCAGCGGATCTTTAGAAATGGAATAGGTATTATACAACTGGTAAGGCTGCATATCGTTACCCACTTCTGCAAATGACCCTCTTAATTTACCGTAAGTTAACCAGGATGGTAAGCTTGCATTTTTATTCAATAACTCACTAAAAAGAAACGAAGTGCTTACTGACGGATAAAAATATGAGCGATTGGCCTGGCTTAGTGCAGAGGTCCAGTCATTTCTGAAAGTGCCATCCAAGAATAAGAATTGATCGTAATTTACACCAAGTGATCCATAAACTGAATAAATGTTGTGAAGGAACAAGCCCTGATCAAGCCCGGGATTACCTACTGCATTGTTTAATGCAAACAGGTTAGGCACATTTAACGTACCCGCGCCGGCACTTAAAAAAGATGTTTGCTGATTCATTAAGTTGCCACCCAGGGTAGCTGTACCACCCCATTTACCAAATAAGTTATCTTTTTTTGCACTAAGCAAAGTGCTATAGTTTGTTTCGGTAAACGAGGTTCTCCTTACACCGTACGAGCCTCCCGGATTAGCCGGTGCACCTGCATATTGCATGTTGTCCGCGTTAATAGTATAAGTATCGGCACCACCTTTACCTTCAAGGCTTAGCCAATTATTAAACTGATATTTAACCGTCGCATTCAACAGGAACCTGTTTCTTACATCACTATTTAAATTATATTTTGCTGCCCAATACGGGTTAAGTTCCTGGCCGTTATGCCACCAAAGCATATTGCCATTACCGTCGGTAGCATTTTTAAAGTCGCGAACATCAATTGATGAAGGTAAAGTTTCCAAATAATAGAAATAGTTATTAGGATTGTAACCCGCCTGTGGACGATTAATTGCTGTTGAATTAATATACTGTACCTTGGTGTCTACGGTCCATCTTTCATCCGCACCTAATTTGCTTACCGTACGTGCCATCAGGCTATTACGTATCAACTTTGCTCCCGGAATATAGCTTTTATCATCAAGGCGATTGTATGATGTATAAACCGAAGTGGATTTGTATTGCTGTTGCAATGAAATACCTTGATTTGATTGTAAACCTGTTTGAAAATAATTACCGACGTTGTCGTAGTTGGCAAGGGCCGTCTTTGAGCTATCCCATTTTGCAACGGTTTGCCCATCTATTTTTGTTCCCCAACTTCTCGTATCGGCAACGTTGTAAAGGCCGCTGTAGCCTTGCGAAAACTGTGTTTGCATCTTAGGTCGCGCGAAAATGCTTTCAAAGCCGAATGAGGAAGTTAAAGTGATGCCAAGTCCGCTTTGCGTTTTACCAGTTTTGGTTGTTATCAATATAGCGCCGTTACCAGCTCTTGAACCGTAAAGCGCTGCTGCAGATGGCCCCTTTAAAACACTAATGCTTTCAATATCATCTGCATTAATGTCGGCCAAACCATTACCCATATCTCTGCTTGGGTTATAATAATCATTATTAGGATTTCCATTTCCATCAATTGCGTTCCCAATGAAGTTATCCATCGGCGTACCATCTACTACTATAAGCGGCTGGTTATTGCCAGTTAATGAATTATTACCCCTTAAAGTGATTCTTGAGGAAGCGCCCGGACCGTTGGCAGAGCGAGTAATTTGTAAGCCTGCTACCTGGCCCGAAAGCGCGTTAACAAGGTTAGGCTCTTTTGTATCGGCCAGGGTTTGCCCCTTAACTTCCTGAACAGCATAGCCTAATGATTTTCTCTCTCTTTTTATACCTAAAGCGGTTACAACCACCTCGGTTAATGCATTCTCGTTGCTTTCTAAAACAACATTGATGTTTGTTTGCGCCCCTACCGGAATTTCTACGGTTTTAAAACCGATAAAAGAAAATGTTAATACAGAACCGGTTTTAACAGATATTTTGAACTTTCCACTGGCATCTGTAGAGGCACCGTTTGTTGTTCCTTTTTCTGTGACGTTTACTCCGGGCATGATTTGTCCGGATTTTTCAGCTACCGTTCCGGTAACTACCTTTTGTGCGAAAGCTGTTATTGCTACCATGCTTAGTAGCAACAAAGCTGCGCACCTTAAGTACACTTGTTTCATTTGTTTGGATTTAAGGGTTATTAATTAAGGATTGGATGATTATTTGTATTTGATTGCTTTGCGATCAGAAATCGCAGTTTTCTATAACGAGCGTTGCAGCTCCCCAAAGCTTGGCATTTGAAGCCAGTTCGGAAACACGTATTTCGGTCTGTTCGGCCAACCACGGGATACAAAATTCATTAATAGCCTGCTGAATGGGGGCCATTAAAATTTTCCCGGCAATGGCGCCGGTACCACTTAAAATGATTAAACCGGGATTCATTATATGAATTAAAGTGGCAATGCCCTTGCCTATTAAAAAAGCTGCATCTGATACAATGGATACTGCCAAGGGATCTCCTTCTCTGGCAGCATGTAAAAAATGTTCAACAGACAAGTTGCCGGTATCTTTAAAAATCTGTTCCATGCTGGAAGTTGCCCCGGTTGCCATAGCCGATTTGGCACGCTCCATCATCACTAGTAATGACGTATCTACCTCCAGGCATCCTCTTTTACCGCAGGAGCATAATTTATTACTTAATGACAACGGGATGTGGCTAAACTCCCCTGCATATCCTGTGTGTCCTCTGAAAAGGCTGCCATTGACAATCATTCCAAGTCCAATACCCCATCCGATATTTATCACCAGAACTTCTTTTAAATTTTTCCCAATGCCAAACTTTAGCTCGGCCAAAGCAATTAAACTCGAATCATTGTCAATAAATACTGGCAAATTCAGTTTGGTACTCAAATGGTTTTTAAGGGTAATATTGCCTTTTGGTTTAAAGAAGGTGTGATTTATGCCTTCCTTTGCATTCACGAAGCCAGGCATACCAATGCCAACACCCAATATCTGTTCGGCCGGTATTCCGGATTTTGAAATATAATCTCTTAAAAAATCAGTAAAGCTGTTAAGTGATGAAGTATCATCTTTTAACAGAATGAGTTGTTTTGTTTCAGGTTTAACTTTAATGTTATTCATCAAGTCATAAATAACAACCTGCGTAATCATCTGATCTACTGCTACAGCAACAATATATTTTTGTTTCTGATCATTTAATAAAAAAGACAATGCACGCCGCCCACCTGTAGACGGTGCAAGGCCGTGTTCCCACACATATTCGTCTTCTACCAAACTATTAACCGTATTAGTTATTAACGGCAAGCTTTTATTGGTAAGCTTACTTAGTTCGGTGAGCGTAAGCTGTTTATTATAATAAAAATGCTTAAGTAATTCTGTTCGTAATAAGTTATGCTTTTTAACAACAGTCATCTTAGAGTAATAGGTTATGTCAAACTTACTATATATTTTAAATAAAAATGAAATCTTTATAATTTTTTTATAAAGTTATTGTTAATTCTTTTTAAAATTAAAAACAAATTAATGGTAAACTTGCTAAACCTTCAGTAGCATAATCATTTCAAACGCATCCAACTAAATGGGTAACCTATTTAGTTTATTCGTTATAACAAATTGAAGTAAAGAGACTTATGACTTAAAATATAATCACAGCGGGATCACTAAAAATAAAAAAAACGCCTTGCAAACATTTGATTTACAAGGCGTTTTTTGTTCTATAAACGTTTTTAAGTTTTAAACCTATTAGGATGAACAATGATACTTTTGCAGGTATGATCACTGCTATATAGTATCGTTTTTGATTTAATTCCAGATGAATGAAAAACCATGTTGATTATTTTCGAACGTGTAATTGACCAAAATTTCTGCTTGGTCACATATTTGTTTAATAATTGAAAGTCCAAGCCCATTATTACTGCTATGCTGCTCCCGCTTATAAAATCTTGAAAATATTCTGGTTGGGTCAATGGAGCTGTTTAATCCGGTATTTGTAATTCTAAGCTGGCAACTGCTTAAGCTTATGGTTATATTTCCGTTTAAAATATTATGTCTGCTGGCATTACTTAAAGCATTGTTTAAAAGAATATCTATAAGACTAGGGTTTGCGAAAATGTAAGCCTCATTAATATCAGCATGAAGAGTTAGTTTTTTTTCAAGCCAAAACTCTTCCAGTTGAAAAAGCTTATCATTTATTTTATCTTTTAAGTTTATTCTTATCTTATCGTTAAATTGGTGGTTTTCAATTTTTGAAAGCAAAAGGAGAGATTGATTTAAGTTTACCAGTCTGCTAATACCATGGTATGCGCTTTCCATAGCCCTGCTTTGAGCATCAGATAAATTTTCACCTTGTATGATCAGATCAAGTTTTGACCGGATTATGCTTAAAGGTGTTTGTAGTTCATGTGAGGCATTTTCAGTAAATTCTTTTAAAAGCACATAATCCTTTTCAGCACTATGCATCATTGTATTTATCTGCTCGTTCATAAAATCAAACTCATCCGTACGGGTTTTTTCAAACTTAATTTTCTGATAGCTACCTAATTTAAAATCCTTGAGAAGATTTAATGTGTTATAGAAAGGTTTCCATAATTTTTTTAGCAGAAAATGACTAAGCAACAACGTAGCTATTATAACAGATAATAAAGTTATTACAGAAATTAGTGCTATAGAGCGAGACAACCCGCCAAGCGCCTCCATCGAATTTGAAATCTTTATAAGATACCGTTTGTTATTTTTAACACAACTAAATGTTAAAGACCTGTAGGGAACAAAGGCTTTGTCCTCTACATCATATTCCTTCTGTGTTGCATAATGTGGTACAATTTCTTTATTATTATTTTGCTGAATGCTAATATGCCACTCATCAGTAAAACCTGGTTTAGGAAACGCATCATTCTTTTGGATATAGGCTGAGATCTTTTGAGACTGCTCCAGCAAACTATCATCAAAATCGTCAACCAAAATATTATCTATCCATATATAGCTTCCTAGTCCTGATAGTAAGAAAAGACCTAAAATTACCGGGAGACTAATTTGGTTGTATCGGCTAATTAATTTCATTATATCTCAATTACAAGTAAATTTATATCCCATGCCGTACACCACTTTTATATAATCAGGGCAGCCGGCAGATACAAGTTTTTTACGCAGGTTTTTAATATGGGCGTATATAAAATCGTAATTATCAGCTGTATCTATATAGCTGCCCCATAAATGCTCAACAATGGCTTCTTTCGTTACTACCTTATTTTTATTACTTATAAAATAAAGCAGCAGCTCATACTCTTTACGGGTAAGGGGAATATCTTTATCTTGTAACTTTAAGGTTTTCTTAAAAATATCTAAAACCAGTTGGTCTATAATTATCTTGTTTTTACCATCAAATGATCGCCTTCTTATAATTGAAGCAACCCGCGCTCCTAATTCTGGCAAATGGAAAGGTTTAGAGAGGTAATCGTCGGCACCGGTTTCTAACCCTTTAATTTTATCATCTATGGAGTTACGGGCACTAATTATGATAACCCCCTCACTTTTATTAAGTGATTTAATTTCCTTCAGCAAATCTAATCCACTTCCATTAGGCAATGTCAAATCCAAAATGATACATACATACTCATACAGATTTATTCTTTCAACAGCGGCGTCATAATCATAAGCTGTATCACATAAAAAATCATCTTTAGCAAAATAAGAGCATATACTGTTTGATATTTCCTTTTCGTCTTCTATGATTAATAATTTCATAATTCTTATTTGTATTGTATCTTATTTTGTATTGTAGCGAAAGGTAGATTCGAATACTGTTTTTTTTTTTGGATAAGCAGTTAATTGGGCAGCGTTATTGATTTTTAACCCAGTGCTAAAAAGAACAATTAAACGTGGGCAGGCCTTTTAATAGCCGTCAAAATTTGTTTTTATGTATTAATCAATTTTTCAACATCATTCTGCATGAAAACCAGTCTGCTTTAAATACTCTCCTCTTCTTAAAAAAAACAGAATTTCTACAACATAGCTACCTAAATAGCATTAAATGAATATAAAGGCAGAAAAAATAGTAAAGGATGCAGCAACATTTGTCAAGAAACTTTTTGATAACGAACTACCGGAAGGTATGTATTTCCATAATTTGGGCCATACAAATAATGTAGTTGAATCTGTTACTGAGATTGGTATAATAAACGGCAGCCTTACCACAATGGAACAAACAATTGTTTTGCTTGCTGCCTGGTTTCATGATAGTGGTTATTGCCATACATATATAGGGCACGAGGATAACAGTATATCAATAGCAACTAATTTCTTAAACGAACAGCGGTGTGATATCACTTTAATTGTACAGGTTACGGCATGCATTGCAGCAACTAAAGTACCTCAAAGGCCGCAAAATTTATTACAGAAGATTTTATGCGATGCAGACATGGCCCACCTGGCTAAAAGCAATTATATAGATTATGCTAATCGCCTTAAACAAGAATGGCAGATTCACTTGAAAAAACACTTTTCCGAAAAACAATGGTGGGATTTAAACCTTGAATTATTGACTCAGCATAAATATTTTACAGCTTATGGTAAAGATGTATTGGAGGTTGAAAAGCTTAAAAATATTGAACGGTTACTAAAGCCTTAACCAATACAATTTTACATACTTGGAAAACAGATGGAAAAGGCATAATGTACAACAACCTTTAAGACAATAACAGCCTGAATGTAATAGAACTTTAACACTAAATATTATTCAAATATAATAACGCTTAATTCAAAAAAATTTCAGAAACCCAATTTATACTTGTTTAAACTTAAATTAAAAGTTATGAAAAAGATTATTTTAAGCATGTTAGTAATAGCCACCATATCAGGTGTTGCTGTTGCCCAAAAAGTAAAAAGCTCTGCTGTACCCGCTCCGGCAAAAGCCGCTTTATTAAAAAAATACCCGGATGCTACTAAAGCAACCTGGGAAAAAGAAAAGGAAAATTATGAGGCTAACTGGGGTGGTAAATCTGGCGAAGATATGTCTGTTATGTACACACCAAACGGTACATTTGTTGAGCAGGTAGCTGCTATACCTGTAAGCAGCTTGCCTTCAGGAGTAGCCGGTTATGTAAAACAACATTATAAAGGCGCTAAAATAGTTGAAGCCGGTAAAGTAACAGATGCAAAAGGCACCATTATGTATGAGGCTGAAGTAAAAGGAAAAGATTTGGTTTTTGATGAAAAAGGTAACTTTTTGAAGATAGACTAAATCCTTTGTTCGAGTGTTTATTAAAAAGGCCGCCTAAAAGCGGTCTTTTTTTTATAAAAGGCGTACAAGCTATGTGATGCCAAAAGTCAGGATATCAGATTCGGACGGTTTATCTCAGGAGCAAGTTACATCTAAAACAGAGTGGTGGTAAAGCCAATATTTATAGATGCTTGATTTGGATTGTAAGGCCTAGCGCTTATAAAGTTGTTTTGGTAAACTGCAGGCTCAAATATTAAGGCGAAATGTTGTGCCAGGTAATACTCAATACCTGCCGAATACTTAACGGTAAAATTACTGAGTGTAATTTGGCTTATCGTAAATTCACCAGGATTACCACTAACCTTATCAAAGCTATGTGTGGCAAGGCCGGGCTGTAATAAAAAGTAGTATCCAATATTTTGATGCCTTAGCCTGTAACCTGTTCCCATCACAAAATAGTTTTGATGTGCCGTTCCATCTACAACATTCCCTGGAACAATTCCGGCAATATTTTTTTTGTATTTTTTTGAAGCTGCGTCATAATTGAAACGATAAAACAAAACATTCTCTTCTTTTGGCCTGTACTCCGCACCGGTATTTAATGCAATTGCGTTTGTAAACCGTATGTTTTTTTGAGACAAAGGCATACTTAAACCAATTAAACCCGGAAAGTAAATTTTGGAAGTTATACTTTGTGCCCTGATGCAAAAACTTACAGCTAATGCCGCTATTACTAACAGCGCATGCTTAAACTTGCTCTTCATGCAGGCTGGAATGAAAAGACGTGTGCGTTTCTGGCCTTTTAAATTTTTGAAATGGAATTTTAATAATGCTCAGGTACCGGGAGTTAAGCGCGGGCTCCATGTGTGTATCTATGCCAAATTTTGTATGAGAAGATTGCAATTCCCGGTATGTACCAAATATACGATCCCAAATACTTAACACATCACCATAATTGGAATTGGTATAAGGTAATTGGTAGTGATGATGAACATGATGCAGGTTTGGTGTTATAAAAACAAACCCGACAATATTATTTATCTTCTCAGGCAAACGGAACTCTGTATGGGCCAAAACATTAAAGAATGACTGAAACACTTGTCGCAACATTAGCACGCCAATACCCGGGCCAAAAATAAATACCCAAAACATTAAAAAAGTGGTTCGCACGCACGTTTCTCCTGGATGCTCTCTTACTGTAGTTGATACATCTATCTTTAAATCGCTATGATGAACAAGGTGAAATCTCCATAGAAAATCATATTTATGCATAATTACATGGTAGGTATATTCGCCCAAATCCATCAACATAAATAACGAAACATAATATACCCAGCTAATTTGATGCTTTGGGATATAATAAATTAAACCCCAGTGATGAATATTTGTCCACTTCATTATAATAATCACAAATCCTGTCATGGTTAATTGTATAGGCAGGGCGGTAAATATGAAGCCGGCATTAACAAACGTATGTCGCCATTTATGATTAGAAGATGCAGCGCAGATTAAGGATTCAAGTGACCAAAGAGAAGTGATGATTAATGCATAAAAGATAATTTGTGATACATCTTCATGTTGCATAATTAGGGCCTTAAAATTCATGTTATAGGGGGTGAACGTGTTTTTAATTTATAAATCTAAAGCTGAATTCTGTACAGTTTTTGAATTTCAACAGCAATCAAAAAATATATTTCTCTACATTTTAATCAATTGATTGATATGCCTTGATAACAGATAGGCTTCTCTTATCTTTTACTATCCCCTTTAAAACCTTTTAGCCGGTACACATATATATATTGGCAAGCAATACCACTTCTGGTTTGAGTAATAACTAATGGCGTATTAAAACTGGTAAATTTGCTGCTTATCTCACCAAATGTCCTATAATAAAACACATGAGAGGGGATTATTAAATAAGCACTATCGCCAACCTTTAACCTCTGCTTTAATTTGTTAGTGTAATAATACTGATGCAGATCATCTACACTGCCTATACCATAAACAGGTTGTTTTGTTATTAAGGATACATAATATTCAATATTTGCGGCAGGGTACCAGTTGGTAACTACTATGGGAGCTCCTGGGGGCATAATTTTATCGGCCACATCCTTTCTATACAAGGAATCAAACTGCAGGCCTACATCTTTCCAGCCATATATATCCAGTGTAAGATCATCATTCCCCATTTTTAGGCCTTGTTTTTGGAGCGATAATGTACCCGGGAAATAATTTATAACAACTGTGCTTAGGCTTGCTATCAAAAACAAATATATAAAGGCCCAAATCGAAACATTAGGAACATCACGCCTTTTATCTTTTGCTAACCCAATGGCTGGTAATACTAAAAGACAACAAAATCCGGGCCCAGACCAATGCGCAAAGGTTTCACGAAACAGGGAAATAAATAGTACCAAAAAAATCAGGGGCAAACTGCAAAGCAATAACAACTGAACATCCCCTTTATTAACAAGTATTTTCCCTTTAATGATAAGCCAAAGGTTATAAATAATCAAAAAAACGTTTACGGGATTGTTTATAGAAATTTGTTGGAGTATCGCTTTTATAAAAAACTTTAAATGAACCCCACTTCCAATCATGCTTATACGGTTGCTGTGAAACCTATAGGTAATAAAATCGTTTTGGATATTCCATATAATAATTGGAGCAATAATTATTAAAGTAATAACGGCGGATAAATATATTACGCGACATTTTAACCAATCGCGATTTATAAATACAATGTATAACACCACACCAAACCACAAAAAAACCCCATAAACCTTGCTCATTATGCACAATCCGGATGTTATACCAAATAAGCACCAAAGCATATTAAACTCTTTAATATCCGGATTGGATCGTAAAATTTTTAACAATAAGAGAATACTTGCAAGCCAAAATACCATCAGAGGGCCATCGGGTAATATAATAGCACCTGCATTAATGCTTATATATAATGATGACGTGTAAAGTAAACCTGCAAACCATCCTGTCCGCTCATCTTTCACAATGGCACCAATCTTAAACATTAACCATGTGCTTATTGCACAAGATATTATTGCACCTAAGCGTACAAAAAACTCATTATGAAAAAGCAGGTTTGCTGTTGTAAATCTAATTAACCATCCAACAATTGGCGGATGATCAAAATAGTTCCATTGAAGGTCTTTTGCATATGTCCAATAATAGGCTTCATCGGCATTTAATTCTAAGGTGTAGCCATATACAAGCCGCAACACCGAAAAGACTGCTATAACTATAAACGTTTTATGCTGATAACTTAAAACTTTTGGCACCGTTCCTTAAATCTAAGAATAAAAAATCAGGGTCAATTATAAATAACCATTCTGAATTTTTTTTGAAATAAAACATTCCTTCTGAATAAAGCATCACATTATTACTGATACAGAGTGCTTTAAAACTTATCGCAATAAGTGATTGTTATGCTTTAGTATGAATAAAAAACAGGAACTAACCTATTTTGATAAGGAATGGAATGATATGAAAGCCAGCCTTAAATCCTATTTAAAAAAGGAACAGCAGGAAGACCTGCATCGTTTCCGGGTACAGGTTAAAAAGCTGCGCGCCTTTTTAATCCTGGCTGACAGTGCTGACCAACATCCCAAACTGGCCGGGCACTTTAAACCTGTGAGAAAAATATTTAAACAGGCCGGTGAAATACGAAATGCTTACATGAATCAGAAATTAGGCGAATCGCAGCATATTCATAATGATGAGTTTATGAACAATCAGCAACAGCTGCAGGTTGAAGCGAGCAGGAAGTTTAAAGCGAAGAAGGTTAGATTTCTTAAAAAGTTGAAAGACGTACACCACGAATTGAAAAGGAAAATACAACCAATTAGCGATTTACACGTCAATTTATTTTATCAAACCCAGCTGGAGCAAATAGCAAATTTCATTGAAAAAATTGAATTTAATGATCAATTACATGACTGCCGTAAACAGGTTAAAATACTGCTATACAATTATAAACTAACCCAACCCGTACTGGATACCAAACTTAATGAGGAGTACCTGAAAGAAATACAAACCGAAATTGGAGATTGGCATGATCATGTACTCGCCATAGAATTGTTTTCAGGTGATGAAGTAAAGGATAACGAAGCCGTTATCAACCTAAAAAAACAAGACGAAAAACTTAAAAGCGATATAACAGCTAATACAAAAGATTTTTACAATAAGGCAACTACAGTTGTGGATGTGCCTGTTGAGCAAGTAAGTTAAGGCAATTGATAGAGAAACTGAATAAAATTTTGGTTTACCCCAACCTGGCATAAACCAAATAACCCTGCAGGTAAACTACCCGCAGGGTCACAATTTAAACAATAATGATCACTCATACAGATATGTATTATTGATTGCTAATACACAGTTGTATATCTTTAAACGAATAATTATAAACCAAATTATTTTAGTTTACTATCGTTAATATTAAGCGGTTTGCGGTGCCAATAGGTGGCCAGTAAAGAACCTGTAACATTCATTAAAGGGCCAAACACCGCGGGAGCTAATCCAACGGTTGCCATTTTACCCATTTCTTTTGCCAGGCCTGAAGCCAAACCACCATTCTGCATGCCAACCTCTATAGCCATAGTACGGCAGTCACGTTCGGGCATTTTAAATAGCCTGCCAGACCAGTAGCCTAAGGTATAACCTAATAAATTATGAATAAGCACAATCAGTATCAGCATAAAACCTATGTCTAATAAACTGCTTCTTCCTGCTGCTGTAATTACCACAATAATGAGTGCAATGCCAAACATAGATACCAGCGGCATTACGGCCTCAAGCCACTTAACCTTTTTAAGCAAGTATTTGTTAAACATGATGCCGGCACCAATTGGTATAATAACCATTTTAAAAATATCCCACATCATGTTAAGCACATCAATTTTTATAAAAGCCCCGCCTAATAATTTCATAAGCAACGGGGTAAAAAAAGGCGCAAGCATAGTTGATACCGCCGTAATGGTGATAGACAAAGCCAAATTAGCTTTGGCCAGGTAAGAGATAACGTTAGAGGCCATACCATTTGGTGAGCATCCTATTAAAATTATTCCGGCCGCAATTTCAGGCGGGAAGCCACTTAGCTTGGCCAGTGTAAAACCAAGCATCGGCATAATCAAAAAATGACTGAACACGCCAATAAATACACCTTTTGGCATTTTAATTACACCTGCAAAATCTTTTATACTCATTGATGTACCCATACCAAACATAATGAGTTGTATTAATGGTGTAATAAGTATAGAAAGCTTTATCCCATTTACCTGTATAAAATATTGCGGATAATATAAGGCTGTTGTAACCGCCGCAAAAATAATAACAGTATAGGAGAAGCCTTTAAGTAATACAAAGCCCCTAAAGGCAATAGCAAGCGTAATGAATGTTGCAATAAGCAAAGGGCCGGCGTTTACTATGTTGCCATTAAAAATCATTAACAGGGCAACAAGCAAACATACTGCAGCTATACCTGCCAGCACTTTATAGATATTAATATTATTCACTTTTTAAGGTTTAAGGTTGAGCAATAATTAATTAGGGGAGACTTTACCAGGTACGCTTTTTCATAAAATCGTCCAGCTGTGCGCGGGTCATTTTCACTTCTTTAGGATTTTGGTCCAGCCATTTCAAAAACGCATCTTTAATGGGTGCTGTCCATTCGCTGTCAATTTCGCCGGTTGTATACTTGCCAGATTTAAGCATCTCCTGTCCAAACTTATCACGCAGGGCTATAAACTCGGCAGTTACAATTACTTTTTCAGCTAAGTGCGCCGGTACAAATAATACGCCTTCCTTTTCAGAGATAACCAAATCACCGGGCAGTACAATAGCCTTCCCTATGCGTATCGGAGTGTTAAGGCCCATCAAAACCATTTCCTCCAAGTATGATGGGTCAAAGTCGCGTACAAAGGCATTAAAACCATTAATCTGGCTTAAGCCCTGCAAGTCACGTGCTGAGCCATCAAAGATTACCCCATTGCCCGATTTGTTGTATATGGAGTTACCTAAATTATCACCTATTAAAGTGCCGCCCTTAATTTTACCAAAACCATCGGCCACATAAACGTCGCCTTTTGTAAGTACATCAATTGGCCATGCATTGGTATTCCCTTTACGGCCTTGTTTGCTGCCACGGTCTTTAATGTTTTTTTCTATATCAGGCCTGGTAGGCATAAACATAGCTGTTACGGCCCTGCCAATAACAGGCTTATCATCATGAACCAATTTCCAGTTCCCTTCAAACTGGTTATTGTAACCTTCGTTTCTTAACACCGTCCAGGCTTCTTCAATTCCTATGTTTTTAGCACGCTGTATCAGGTCATCTGATATTTTAGGCCGCCCATCTTTAAAGCGTTCGCCTTTCCATTCAGAAGTATAAAATATCAGTTCATCTCGTGAAATGGTTTGTGCATTAACAATGCCTGATTTACAAATGCTAAGCATAAGTATAGCAATGGTGATGGCTTTCATTTTCATATATATATTTAACAGGTTTATAATTGACTTGTGCAACACAGTAATTGGTTAAAGACCGTGTTCATTTGTAATTGTTTTTTTGGGAATTTCAATAGGATAAGCTATACCGTTAAGATCATAAACTATCTTACCAGCGCGTATGGTTAACTCACATTCCAGTTTTTTATTGGTTTCCACCTTATAGCCGGTATAATCAAATAAACCAAATTTGCCTTCTCTTATATTTAATACCGCAACATCTGCATCGGCACCAACAGACAAGTTACCTAATTCTTCGTGCTTAATTTCCATAGCCGGGTTTGACGTTGATGCACGTATCACGCTTTTCAGATCCATGCCCATGGCCAAAAACTTCGACATGGTAGTGAGCATAT
>JAQBNY010000324.1 GCA_028288315.1 Mucilaginibacter sp. | reverse complement strand
TTGAAGTATCCACCAGTCCGTTTTGAGCAAAGTTTTTAAATACATCCTCCTGAAAAAGCATTACAATGGTATTTTTTTCACTTACCGATATAGCGACAGAGATATCCGTGCTACCGGGCCCGTCTTTAATACCAAATCCAATACTTGTAAAAAAATCCTTTGATCGGTTAATATCCTTCACCGGCAGGTTCATCCATAATTCTTTTGTCATTGTTATTTGGTTTTAATGGTTAATGTTTTGATAACCAAAGATACTGTGATGCAGTCAAACCTATAGGGTGTTAATGCGACTATTTAAAGGGCAAATTAAGACATGTTATTGTTTAATCATTTAAGTGCTTGTTATTTAAAATAATAATATATACTATTGTGTAGTAATGACACAATGATTCTCCGGTCGTCATTAAAAACCAATTATAATATCATAAGCTGTAAAGCTTGTGAACAAACCGCTTAAACATAAAGTGTTTATGAAAAAAAAGTATCTATTGCTAATGGCATTATTGCCTGCTGTAGCTTCGGCGCAAACAAAATGGACCGAAACTAAGAATGGTGACGTTGTTTTGGTGTCCAACAAAGGCGGGCAAAATCTGGGCTACTCGGCTGTCTCGGGCGTTAAAATATTAACTGTTGATGGCCTTGCTTTTAAAGACCTAAACAAGAACAGTAAACTGGATAAGTATGAAGATTGGCGCTTACCTGTTGATGTGCGCGCAAAAGATCTGGCTTCAAAAATGAGCATTGAGCAAATTGCCGGTTTAATGCTGTATAGCCGCCACCAGCCTATACCGGCTGCTGCAGGTGGACCATTTGCAGGCACTTACAATGGTAAGGTGTTCGCCGAAAGCGGTGCGAATGCATATGACCTTTCAGACCAGCAAAAAAAGTTTTTAAAAGACGATAACGTGCGCCATGTGCTTATTACATCAGTACAAAGCCCTGAGGTTGCCGCTAAGTGGAACAACACCGCGCAAGCCTTTGTTGAAGGTATTGGTTTAGGCATCCCGGCCAACAACAGCTCTGATCCGCGGCATGGCACACTGGCCACTGCCGAGTTTAACGCAGGCGCAGGTGGCAGCATTTCTATGTGGCCGGGCTCTTTGGGCATGGCGGCAACATTTGATCCTGCTGTTACTCAAAACTTCGGCAAAATAGCCGGGCAGGAATATCGTGCTTTAGGCATAGCTACAGCATTATCGCCACAGATTGATATTGCTACCGACCCACGCTGGAACCGTGTAAGCGGCACCTTTGGCGAAGATCCGCAATTGGCGGCTGATATGGCAAGGGCTTATATTGATGGATTCCAAACCTCAACAGGCAATAATGAAATATCCAACGGCTGGGGATACAACAGCGTCAACGCGATGGTAAAACACTGGCCCGGTGGCGGTGCAGGCGAAGGCGGCCGCGATGCGCATTATGGCTTTGGTAAGTACGCTGTATATCCGGGTAACAACTTCAGTCAGCATTTAATACCTTTTACTCAGGGTGCCTTTAAGCTTAACGGTAAAACGGGTATGGCTGCAGCGGTGATGCCTTACTACACTATTAGCTACAATCAGGATATTAAAAACCACGAGAATGTGGCTAATAACTACAATAAGTATATCATAACCGACTTACTGCGTACCAAGTACAAATATGACGGCGTGGTTTGTACCGACTGGCTTGTTACCGGCGACGAAACGGTGATTAACAGCTTTTTATCAGGTAAATCATGGGGGATGGAAAAAGCTACCATTGCCGAGCGCCATTACAAAATTTTAATGGCTGGGGTAGATCAGTTTGGTGGCAATAACGAGGTAGGCCCTGTTGTAGCAGCTTACCGGATAGGCATAAAAGAACACGGTGAACCGTTTATGAGGGCAAGATTTGAGCAATCTGCTTTGCGCTTATTAAGAAACATTTTCCGTACAGGCTTATTTGAGAACCCTTATCTAAATCCGGAAGTGTCAAAGAAAACTGTAGGTAACGCCGAGTTTATGGCAGCAGGTTATCAAACGCAGTTAAAATCTATTGTGATGTTGAAAAACAAAGCCAACGTATTGCCTTTGCAAACGGGTAAAACTGTTTATGTGCCTAAAAAATTCACTCCGGCAGGTAAAAATTTCCTTGGCATGCAAACGCCCGAGAAACTGGAATACCCGGTGAACATGGAAATAGTAAAAAAATATTTCAAAGTGACTGAAAACCCTGACGAGGCAGATTATGCGCTGGTATTTATTGCAAGCCCGATAGGAAACGGTGGCTATAGTGCCGATGATGCAAAAAATGGAGGAAATGGTTATTTGCCGGTATCGTTACAATATGGTAAATACACTGCAGAAACTGCCCGTGCAACCAGCTTAGCAGGTGGCGACCCATTAGAAAAATTCACTAACCGCAGCTATAAAGGTAAATCAGAAACATCAACCAACATAACCGACCTGGCTATGGTAACCGATACCTATGCCAAAATGAAGGGCAAACCGGTTATTGTATCAGTTAACATTAACAACCCAATGGTTTTTGCCGAGCTTGAAAAACAGGCAAATGCTATCATTGCAGATTTTGGAGTACAAGGGCAGGCAAGTTTAGATATCTTAACCGGCAAGGCAGAACCATCAGCATTGTTACCATTGCAAATGCCTTTGGATATGCAAACTGTTGAAGCACAGTTTGAAGATGTACCGCGTGATATGAAATGCTATACCGATTCTGAAGGCCATATATATGATTTTGGCTATGGCCTAAACTGGAAAGGTGTAATTAAAGATGCCCGTACAGCAAAATATAGTAAACCAGTTGCAAAACCGTAAATTCGTTCGTTTTCTCTATCATAAAGTAATCTGTAAATAGCTTTAATATGAAACGCATCCTAACCTTATCCATTACCCTTTTGTGTGCTTATTGTACTCTGGCGCAAACCGCTTTTAGCGTTGTTGAAACTGATGCCGGGCAAATTTCAGGAAGTGTTAATGGTGATGGGTCGGTTCATATTTTTAAAGGCATTCCTTTTGCAGCGCCACCTGTTGGCGATCTGCGCTGGAAAGCGCCACAACCTGTTACACCGTGGACGGATGTAAAGGCATGCACTGAATTTGCCAAAAGCCCAGTGCAGGGCAAACCCGATGTATCTGGTGTTTACACCCGTGAGTTTTTGATAAAGGATGAGCCGCTAAGCGAAGATTGCCTGTACCTGAACGTTTGGACAGGCGCAAAATCTGCAACAGAAAAAAGACCGGTTATAGTATGGATCTACGGCGGTGGCTTTGTAAGTGGTGGCACTAATGTGCCTATCTATGATGGTGAAGCACTGACAAAAAAAGGTGTGATATTGGTAAGCGTTCCTTACCGGGTAGGTATTTTTGGCTTTTTCGCTCACCCGGAACTAACAAAAGAATCGCCTAATCACACATCCGGTAATTATGGTTTAATGGATTTGGTAGCCGCGTTAAAATGGGTACAAAAAAATATTGCTGCCTTTGGCGGCGACCCTAACAATGTGACCATTGCAGGGCAATCTGCGGGGTCAATGAATGTTAATTACCTGGTAGCATCACCATTAGCTAAAGGATTATTCCAGCGTGCCATTGCCGAAAGCGGCGCACAGATGTTACCTGGCCCATTTAGTGCAACATCTTTAGAACAAGCCGAAAAAAGCGGCATTAAAGCTGCGGAAGCATTACACGCCAGCTCACTGGCAGAACTAAGGAGATTATCTGCGGATGATCTGTTGAAGCAAAATAGTTTTCGCCCAATTATTGATGGTTACTTTCTGCCACAAACACCCCTTGAAATTTTTGCGGCTAACAAAGAAGATCAGGTACCACTCTTAACCGGTTGGAATGAGGATGATGCCCTTGTTGGAAAGTTAAAAAATGCCGTGGAATATAAGGCCGATATACAGAAAAGATACGGTAACAAAGCCATTGAATTTTTAAAACTCTATCCAGCAGGTACCGATGCAGAAGCCGAAACTTCGCAAATAAGAATATCTCGTGATATGACATTTGGCGTGCAAAATTACAGTTGGGCCAATGTACAGTCGGCAAAAAATAAAGCCAAAGTTTACCTGTATCGCTTTACCCGCAGAATGCCTGCCACCGAAGCTTTTAAAAAATACGGAGCCTTTCACACTGGCGAGGTTGGCTATGCTTTTAACAACCTTAAATTTTTAAATCGCCCCTTTGAACCGGTAGACCAGCAACTGGCCGATACCATGTCAAGTTATTGGGTAAACTTTGCCAAAAACGGAAACCCTAATAGTAACAGTTTGCCGCAATGGCCTGCATACAACATCACAAGCCGCAAAGTAATGCTATTGGGCGAAAGCCCTGCAGCCGTGTCATTGCCTGATAAAGCAGCGTTAGATTTTATGGTTAAGCAAATAACCGGGAAATAAAAGTCCACTGACGTATCGCAACCGAACAGAACTGTCCGTTTACGTACATGTAAATAGTCCGCACGAGCACATAAATAACTTACTTACAGCACAATGTATTAATGGCATTATTTAAGCGAGAACTTTATCGAACTTAAATTTTGCTGTTATGTTTAAAACTTTCCTCAAAATTTCATTTCGTAATCTTGCGAAACATAAAGGGTTCGCATTAATCAACATCTCGGGCCTTACACTTGGCCTGGCATCCTGTTTACTAATAGGATTGTTTGTTTGGGACGAAAAGCAATACGACAAGGGTATCCCCGGTGCGGATGTAGTATATCGTGTTTATTTAAAAACAGATCGCACAGAGGGTATATCTAATTCGGCCGGCACCTCGCCTATGTTCGCCCCTACCCTAAAACAAGAATTCCCGGAGGTGAAAGAATCTGCCCGTATAATGCAAATACAGTCCAAATCATTATTTGAGCAGGGCAACAAAAAACTATATCTGGAAGGCGGGATATATACCGAGCCTGGCTTCCTTAAAATTTTCCCTTTAAACTCCAGCTATGGGTCGGTAGCTCATGCTCTTGATGACCCTTCATCGGTAATAATTTCTTCGGCTTTGGCAAACCAATGCTTTGGCAATGTAAACCCTATTGGCAAGCAACTGATGATAGACAAACTGCCTTATCAGGTAAAAGCGGTATTTGTTCAGGATCCTAAATTTCACCTTTCGCTCAATTATATACTCCCGCTCGAAAGTGCAGGATTACCTCCGGAAAGTATGCAAGGCTGGGGATGGCAGCAGTTTTATACTTATATAAAAGTGCAAAGGGGTACAGATGCATTAAATCTGCAAAAAAAATTTCAGGATATTGTTAAAGCCAGGGCATACCCGGTTCTTAAACCTATGGGCTTCACCTACCTGCCTTATTTACAACCCCTCAAAAAAGTGCACCTTTATTCTTCCAACTTTAAGTTTGATATGGCAGTTAGGGGCAACATTGTATACGTTAACGCACTATCCATTATCGCTTTTTTTATACTGCTTATAGCCTGTTTTAACTTTATTAATTTAACTACAGCAAAATCTATCCAGCGTGCAAAAGAGGTGGGCGTAAAAAAAGCTATCGGTGCAAGCAGGTGGCAGCTCATTTTACAATTTACCGGCGAAACTATTTTATTTGCTTTGATGAGTATTATAGTGGCCGTGGTTATAACAATGCTGCTTTTACCCGCACTTAACCAGTTTACAGGCAAAAACATATCACTTAATTTATTATCATTCCCGCTAATCTTTTTAATTATTATAGGTTTAATCCTGGTTGTGGGTATAAGTGCAGGCTTTTATCCGGCAATTGTACTGTCGCGCTTTAAAACCATTAAAGTTTTAAAAGGTGCAATGGGCGATGAAAACGGTTTTAAAGGGCAATTATTCAGAAAGGCGCTGGTGGTTACGCAATTCTCGCTGTCATCTTTGCTCATAATCAGTGCTATCATTGTTTATCAGCAGGTAAATTATCTTCACACAAAAGATTTAGGTTTTAATAAAGAGGAGATCATGTTTTTCCCGATGCAGGGCGATGATATGACCAGAAATTACAGTTCATTTAAGAATGACCTGTTACAATCGTCGGGAGTGTCTTCGGTATCTATAGGCTATGGTTTTCCGGGCGATCTTACAGCAGGCGATGAAATTATTGTACCACGCAACGGCGAAAATAAGAGTCATTCGGTAACCCAGCTACTGGTTGACCATGATTATATTAAAACCCTGAATTTGCAGCTTGTAGCCGGAAGGGATTTTTCTAAGAACATAAAAACAGATCAGCCGGAAGGTTTTATTATAAACGAAACAGCTGTAAGGGAACTGGGTTTTGGTACGCCGCAAAAAGCTATAGGCCAAAAGCTGG
>JAQBNY010000314.1 GCA_028288315.1 Mucilaginibacter sp. | reverse complement strand
TTCTTTACCAATACTTTTTGCGGAAGCTACGGGGATCAATTCTGTAACGGGGAAGTTGCGTTCTGCGAGAACCTGCAACATTTTAGTGCCTACCAAACCTGTGGCACCAACAACTGCGACTTTCATTCTGTTGATTAATTATATGTTAATAAACTTCAAATATGCGATTTTTTTGCGAAATGACTACTAATTTAGTATGCAAAAATTGTCTGGACCTGAATTTTTTAAATTTTTGGAATTGGCTGGCTTAACAAATAATTGTTGATACAAAATTCAGGTAATTTCTTTAATCTGTCAATTCAGGTTCAGACAAAATTCGGGTTCAGACAAAAAAATTTACCTTTGTGCCATAACTATGATTGCATGAGCGAAAAGATTTTAGTGATAGGTGCTAATGGACAAATTGGTACAGAACTTGTAAATGCTTTAAGACAAATTAACGGAATAGAAAATGTAATAGCATCTGATATTAACAATCCAAATTACGCTTTACGCAACAGTGGCCCCTTTGAATTTGTTAACGTATTAGATAAAGATAACCTGCATCATTTGTTTGATAAATATCGCCCTACACAGGTGTATTTACTGGCAGCTATACTATCTGCCATAGGCGAACAAAAACCTAAAATGGCCTGGGACCTGAACATGACCGGCCTGATACATGTACTTGATTTTGCGGTAGAATTTAAAACTGCCAAAGTGTTCTGGCCAAGCTCTATAGCGGTATTTGGCCCACATTCGCCGCAGTATAATACACCGCAGTATTGCGTAATGGATCCTAACACGGTTTACGGTTTTAGTAAGCTGGCCGGCGAGCGCTGGTGTGAATATTACCATGCTAAATATGGGGTAGATGTACGAAGCATCCGTTACCCTGGTTTAATTGGCTGGCGTGCCTCACCGGGTGGCGGAACTACTGACTATGCTGTGCATATATTTCATGAGGCGTTAAAGAATGGTAAGTATGAGAGCTTTCTTTCTGCAGATACCGCCCTGCCAATGATGTATATGGAAGATGCTATTAGGGCAACTATTACATTAATGGATGCACCAGCAGAGAGTTTAAGTATCCGCTCGAGCTATAATTTGGCAGGTATTAGCTTTACACCTACTCAACTGGCCGAACAGATAAAACAAACCCTGCCCAATTTTGAGATAAGTTATGCCGAGAATGACCCGCGACAAGCTATTGCCGATAGCTGGCCAAAATCAATTGACGATAGCCAGGCGCAGCAGGATTGGGGCTGGCAACTGGAGTATGATTTGCCAAAGATGACAGAGGATATGCTGGAAAATTTAAAGAAGACGATTTAAAATAAACAAGTTATATTTAGACCATTGTCTTTTAAGACATAAACAAATAATAGTAACATCTATAGACTATTGACCATCGTCTGTGGACTTATGAAATAAATATGGGAAGAGCATTTGAATTCCGTAAAGAAAGAAAATTTAAGCGCTGGGCTAAAATGGCCGTGCAGTTTACCCGTTTAGGTAAAGAGATTGTAATGGCGGTGAAAGCCGGCGGTGGTGATCCAAATTCAAACTCGCGCCTGCGTACAGCTATCCAAAACTCAAAGGCGGTAAACATGCCGAAGGATAGGGTAGAAGCCGCTATAAAAAGAGCAACCAGTCGTGATGAAAAAGATTACGAAGAACTTGTTTATGAAGGGTATGCGCAACATGGTGTAGCTATATTGGTAGAAACCGCTACAGATAATATTAACCGTACTGTAGCTAATGTGCGCAGTTATTTTACAAAGTACGGCGGTACTTTAGGTAAAACCGGATCGTTAGATTTTATATTCACCCGTAAATCGGTTTTTACATTTGACCCGGGCGACCGCGATTTGGAAGAACTGGAATTTGAACTGATTGATGCCGGATTGGAAGACCTTTTTGTTGAGGCCGATGAGGAAGGAAACGATATTGCCGTTTTACATACTGCTTTTGAAGATTTTGGTAAAATGCAAAAGGCATTGGAAGAATTGGGTATAGAAACCAAATCTGCCAAGCTGGAGCGTGTAGCACAATCATTTGTTGCAGTAACAGAAGAGCAAGCTGTTGATGTACTGAAAGTTATTGACCGCTTAGAGGAGGATGACGACGTACAGGCGGTTTACCATAACATGGCGGAGTAAGAAACCATGTCATTGCGAGGAGCGTAGCGACGTGGCAATTTCGTCGCCATTGCATAAACGCTTAGCGTGCGACGAGATTGCTTCGCTATCGCTCGCAATGACATATAAAAATTAAACATCATGCCTTTATTCACATCGCGTAAGCAGGAAAAAAAAGTTAAAGTAACTTTTGCCAATGGTTTACTTTTTGTTGAGAAACCGGATGGTAAGCAGCAGGCATTCCCGTTGGAGTGGTTCCCTAAATTGTTGAACGCTACCGATGAGGAACGTGAAGACTGGCAGCAAACCGACAAAGGCATCCGGTTTAATAAACTGGATGTGGATGTTGACTTATAAGACTCAATCAAGAGATAAGAACTAAGAGACAAGAGTTAAAGTGTCTGTCTAGTTTCTTGACTCTTGGTTCTAATATCTAAAATAGCATGACTTTCGAAGAGTTTTTTAAGAAGAAGAGAATTGACCTGGCTGCTTTACAAAGCGGCGAGCCCAGATTGTTCTCGGAATTTAAAAAACACTTTGAGCAAATGGGCGAAAAAAGCTTTGACCATACCAAAAAATACTGGTTTAATAAATTAAGGCTGCAATACCATTTAGCTCCAGAGCTAAAGCCCGAGAAGGTGCATATAGAGAACCAACTGGCTGAGCAAACCATCACCGAAGCTTTAGTAGAAGAGAGAATACCTGCTCCATCGGTTGGCTTTAAGCCGAGGTTTAAACCCGGTATGGCCAGTAAACCGGCTGAAAGCACAAGCGATATAAAAGATCCGGCTCCGGAAAGTAGTGCTACCATTACACCTGAGGTTAATGAGGCCGCTGCCAATAAAGATCAGCACCCACTGTTTGAGCAGGAAAAAGAAGCGATGCAGGCCAAAGCCGAAGCAATGCCGCGAACCACTGATAACAAACCGGCTGAAAAACCACCTGAAAGCCCCGCAACAAAACCGGCAGGTTTTAAGCCAAGGTTCAACATGAAAATGGCTGCGCCCAAAGCTGAACAAGCCGAAGCGCCTGAAGCAAAATCTGAAGAAACGCAGAATGCTCCTGAACCTGCACAACCGGCAGAGAACGCAGCGCCGAAACCGGCAGGTTTTAAGCCACGGTTTAATATGAAAATGGTTGCACCAAAGCCAGCGGAAAGTGAAGAACCCAAAGCAGAAGCAGAGCAATTGGCACAACCAGCGGCAAATGCGCCCGAACCTGCAGCGCCTGAAGATAATCCCCAACCAAAACCGGCGTATAAGCCTAAGTTTAATATGAAAAATATTAAGCCTAAACCGCCCGAAGAATAAATTATAGTTATACTTAGTAAAGTCAAAAATATATGGATCCGGAAGAACTGCTGAATGAAAAAGGCGGAGAACAAGATAAAGTTAAAAAGGAAAGTCCGCTGCTGAGTTTGGAACGCGATCTTAAATTTTTTAATGAATCCATCCACGAAGTTGCTGTTGAGATTATGGCAGAAGGAATATCAGCAAGCCCCATTTTTATTGCCCATCAGCATGAACTAAAACTGGGCGAAATGATCCTTGACAGGAACGAACTGAACACCGAATGGAGTGTACATGCATCAACCATTGAAGAGTTTGTTGAGCGCGGCATCATTAAAAAGGAGCTAAAAGAGCGTTTCCTGAATACCTACAAAAACCCAAACGATTTTATGTGTGTGTTTGTAGTTGTGCCCGAGGGCGCTAACTTTGTGTATTACCCTTACGTAAAGAGATAGTGAAAGTTGGAATGTTGAAACGTTCCTTTATATTTACCTGTCAAAATTATTGAACAATGTCTGATAAAAAACTCCTGATATTAAACAGTAAGCAAATACAGCAAAAGATAGATCGCATTGCTTACCAGGTGCTGGAAGATAATTTTGATGAAAAAGAGATACTGATTGCCGGTATTTTACCCCGCGGCAACCAGGTGGCACAAAAGTTAAAAGCAATACTTGATAAAATTGCGCCCTTCAGCAGCAAGCTACTAACTATTGAGCTGGAAAAACAAAGCAGCAGCCTGCATGCCAAAACCAATTTTGATGTTAAAGAATGCAGCAACAAAGTAGTTATACTGGTTGATGATGTGCTGAACAGCGGCAGAACATTAGCCTATGGCCTGGGTATTTTTTTGGATGTCCCGTTGAAAAAATTGCGTACAGTAGTACTGATAGACCGCAACCACAAAAGCTTCCCGGTAACTACTGATTATGCTGGCATTGCCCTTTCTACCGTTATAAAAGAACACGTTGATGTTATTTTAGATGTTGAGGGTGAAGAAGATGCAGTTTATTTGAGGTAGAAATTACTATAATGTCATCGGTTACGAGATTGACACGCTATCGCTCACAAAGACGTATTTGTTTCTACCGCGCGTCATTGGAGGAGGAGCGACATGACTTTTAATCCTTAAGCCCTGTTACCTCCGCTACCTTCTCCGCCGAAAGATCTATCCCGTTTACTGTGTGGGTGGCTTGCAAATAATAACCTTCACGTTCGGCTAATTTGTGTTCGATAAAGGCTATTAGTTCGTCGCCTTTTTTGCCTTGTAATACAGGGCGGGATGCTTTTGGATGGTCTAAACGGCTGGCTAATGCTTTTGGAGATAGTTGGATGTATACGGTTTGCCCGTGATTGTTCATCCATTCTATGTGGTCAAAAAAGCAGGGAAGGCCACCACCTGTTGATACTATTGTATTTTGAGGGTATTGCGTTGTTTTCAAAATTTCCGATTCCAGCTTGCGGAACTCTTCCTCACTGTGGGTCGAGAAATATTCGGGAATGGTCATGCCTATTTGGGCTTCCAGCACATGGTCGAGGTCAATGAAATTATAACCTAAACTTGAGGCTAATTTCTTGCCCAATGTCGTTTTTCCGCAGCCCATAAAGCCAATTAAAAATAGGAGGCTCATTGCTTGCTTAAATAATTTTTAACCAGATCTTCATATTTAGGCATATTGTGGTAGTGCCATTTATTAATCACGGTTCCGTTTTTAAGTAAAATAATGCCAGGGTTTGAGCGCACCATCGTTTTCAGCGGAACGCCATCGGCATAAAATAATTCGCCTACCAGTTTATGTTGTTTAGCAAAAACTTCGGCATTGGCCGGAGCGTTTGAGGTAAGCAGTATTACACGTGTGTTAAAGTTTTGTATCAAATTTGCCGCTAAAGCGTTAATGCGGTTCAGCGCATTGGTATTAGTGCCTTCCAGATTATAAGCTACAATCACCAGGCTATAGAACGGATTAGATAGCAGTTCCTGGTTGTAATTATTTCCCTGTGCATCCTGTATATTAAGGTCGCGGATTTTTGGCTCGAAACCTTTTTTTACCAATCTACTTTCCGGGCTACCCACTATCTCCCAATTGGCATCTTTCCAGATGGCAGTTTTAAGGTATTCCTTATCCCTCATCACCTTTGTTTCGCTGGTCTTTTTATTTTTGAGGTTATAGGTAACCTCAAACTCATCCGGTTTAGAGCCGGGCGGAGTTTTCATTTCTTCGAGAATGTTGGCGCCAATTTTATAAGGTAAAAAGTCAACTAT
The DNA here is from genome assembly GCA_028288315.1 of Mucilaginibacter sp. Classification (GTDB taxonomy): domain Bacteria; phylum Bacteroidota; class Bacteroidia; order Sphingobacteriales; family Sphingobacteriaceae; genus Mucilaginibacter. Next base: position 3,741 of record JAQBNY010000314.1, on the reverse strand, counting down.
GGGCAAAAAGTTGTAGGTATATAAACCAAAGCCAACAAACACAATGGTAGCGCCAATAAGTAGCTGGTCGCCGGTTTTTTTATTGAATAATGATTTGATGCTTGTACGATTCACAAACAGCACCAACACCAGTAGCAGCAGAACCATGTCTTTACTGAACGATTGCCATGGTGTTAAAGGGATAGCATCGCCAAAGCAGCCGCAAGTTTGCACCACTTTAAAAAATGCCGAGTAAAATGTAAGGAACGCGAAAAAGATGATCAATAACAACAACCCCCAAACTACCTGTACTGCACGGGTGCCTATAAGCAGGGCAAAACCCAGTATCATTTCAAGTGCGCATAAAATAATAGCCAAACTTAAAGCCAACCCATTAAGTGATGTTAAATGGAATACCTCAAAATATTCTTCGAGCTTGTAGGAAAAGCCCAGCGGATCATTAGCCTTTATTAGTCCCGAAAAAATAAATAACAGCCCAACTGCTATGCGGCAAAACCATACTAAACCGTTCTTCATTTTACACCCAGTTTTATCAGCGCAAACACCGCGTAATTCAGCATGTCCTGATAATTGGCTTTTACACCTTCAGATGCCAGTGTTTGCCCTTTGTTATCTTCAATTTGCTTAACACGCAGCAGTTTCATCAGTATCAGATCGGTTAACGAACTTATGCGCATGTCACGCCAGGCTTCGCCATAATCATGGTTCTTAGCAAACATGAGTTCTTTGGTCTCGTTGGCTTTTTCATCAAATAATCTCTCCACATGGTTTGGCTCCAGTTCAAAAGCTGTTTCGGCTGTGCTGTCTAATTGCATCATGGCAATAACGCAATAGTTTACAATGCCAATATATTCGCCGGTAATGTCCTCATCTATTTTGGAAACCTTTTTATCTTCGATGGTACGAATACGCTGGGCTTTTATAAATATCTGGTCGGTGATTGATTCCGGCCTGAGTATGCGCCATGCTGTACCATAATCGCGGGTCTTTTTCATGAAAAGGCCCTTGCATATATTTATTACCGCTTCGTATTCTGCTGCTGTATTGCTCAAGTTGTTGCCTGTTTTAAGAGTTTATGCGGTGCAGGGCCAGGCGTAGTACTTTATATCCCATAATTGCTCCTTTCAAGAGGAAAGGTTTCGCACAAATCAAATTTATAATAATCTGTCTGATTTATGAGTGAACAAATTGATGGAGTTAATCTAACTTTACAATCTTTCAATCTCATAATATTGTGGCTAAAGATACATTTTTTCAGAAAAAAGCAACTCTTAATGCAGGCGGTAAATTGATGGACCTCAGTACACCAAAAGTGATGGGTATTATTAACATTACGCCCGATTCTTTTTATGCGGAAAGCAGGAAAGCCGGGATTGATGCAGTTTTAAAGCAAGCTGAAAAAATGCTTGCAGATGGTGCTACATTTCTGGATGTTGGCGCATATTCATCCCGACCTGGAGCAGTTGATATTTCAATACAAGAAGAAACCGACCGCTTATTGCCTGCTGTTGAGGCTATTGCCGCCAGTTTTCCGGATGCTGTGCTCTCTGCTGATACCTTTCGTTCGGGTGTTGCCGAAGCTGCCATTAAAGCCGGTGCGCATATAATAAATGATATTTCAGGAGGAGAGCTTGATACGGATATGTTTGCTACTGCTGCCCGTTTGCAAGTGCCCTACGTTTTGATGCACATGCGTGGTACACCGCAAAACATGGCCCAGCTAACGGACTATGAAGATGTATTTGCCGAGGTGTTTAATTATTTTGTAAAAAAGATATATCAATTAAAGCAATTAGGCGTGCATGATATTATCCTTGATCCGGGCTTTGGTTTCGCCAAAAAAGCCAGTGATAGTTATGAGCTTATAAACCGCATGCAGGGTTTTAACGTATTGCAGTTACCGATACTTGCCGGTATATCGCGCAAGAGAATGATTTACGGATTATTAGGCACTACTGCAGAAGAAGCCTTAAACGGAACAACGGCTTTAAATACTATTGCCCTGATGAAAGGTGCAAACATATTAAGGGTACATGATGTGAAGGAAGCAGTAGAGACGGTTAAAATTTGGGAAGCGTGTGGTGAGAGGCGGCCGGAGGCCTTATAATAGCCGAATAGCTTTTCGCCTACTAACTCACCCCGACTACGCTACGCGGGTCGACCCTCTCTCCGCAAGCGGAAAGAGGGTAGTGCAATGCAAAAAGCAGTTTTAACCCTCTTGCGCAGCAAAGACCGGGTGAGTCAAGTCTTCCGAATACGCAACTATCCTACTAATTGCAGCATCTTCAAAATGCTATCGATATACTCGCGGTTGTTGGCCAGGCGAGGTACTTTATGCTGACCGCCCAGTTTTCCTTTCTCCTTCATCCAGTTAAAGAAAGTGCCCTCGGTAACCTTGCGGACTATAGGACGGCGCAAAGCCAGATCTTTAAAACGCTTGGCATCATAATCAGAGTTTACACGGCGGAGGGTTTCATCTAAAATATCTATAAAGCGTTCAAATTCTGATGGCTTTTTCTCAAATTCAATCAGCCATTCGTGGGCACCACATTCATTGCCGGTAAAATAAACAGGGGCGGCGGTATAGTCACGTATAATTGCACCTGTTTGTGAGCAGGCCTCGGCCAGTGCACGTTCGGCATTGTCTATAATCAATTCCTCGCCAAAAGCATTAATGTAATGTTTGGTACGGCCTGTTATTTGTATCCTGAAAGGGGATAAGGAACTAAAACGGATGGTATCGCCTATCATATAACGCCATAAACCGGCATTAGTGCTAATAATGAGCGCATAGTTCTTATTTAGTTCCACCTCATCAAGCGTGAGTGTTTTTGGGTTGTCGTCATTCAGGTTTTCGAGTGGAAGAAACTCGTAAAAGATGCCATAATCAAGCATTAACAGCAGGTCGCCCGGGTCATCCAGGTCTTGGATACCAAAGAAACCTTCAGATGCATTATAGGTTTCCAGGTAGTACATGTTATCATCCGGGATCAGTTTTTTAAACTGCTCACGGTAGGGGGTAAAGTTAACCGCACCATGAAAATACAGTTCCAGGTTAGGCCATACTTCCAATAAGTTCTTTTTACCGGTGATCTCCAGGATGCGTTTAAACAGCAGTATGTTCCAGGTAGGCACACCACTTATGCTGGTTACATTTACATCTTTAGTGGCATAAGCCATCTTCTCTATCTTTTCCTCAAAGTTCTCTATCAGTGCAATATCCAGATGTGGTGTGCGGTAGAACTCGGCCCATAAGGGCAGATTTTTCATTAGTACGGCAGAAAGATCGCCAAAAGAGGTATCAGAATTAAGCTGACCAATTTGGTGACTGCCTCCCAATGTTAAACTTTTGCCTGTAAAAACACGGGCGTTTGGCCGGTTGTTAAAGTAAATGGTGAGCATATCCTTACCACCCTTAAAGTGGCACTCTTCTAACGACTCTTCACTTACCGGGATAAATTTGCTGCGATCGTTTGTTGTGCCTGATGATTTGGCAAACCAGCGGATCTCTGAGGGCCAAAGTACATTTTGCTCACCCTTTAACATCCGCTCAATGTATGGCTTTAGCGTATCGTAATTTTGTATGGGTACGCGTTCTTTAAAATGCTCAAGGTTTTCAATGCTTTTGTAATGGTGCTTTTTGCCCCATTCTGTATTCTCTGCACCGGCAACCAAATGCTCAAACCACTCTTCCTGTACCTCGTTAGGGTATTTCATAAAAAGCTCTATCTGGTGGATACG
>JAQBNY010000312.1 GCA_028288315.1 Mucilaginibacter sp. | reverse complement strand
AGTGTTTTTATTAACCATACCTTGTCTGATAAGCATGAGATTGGTATAAGCTACAGTCGCCGTATCGACAGGCCTAACTATGACAACCTTAATCCATTTCGTTTTTATCTGGACCAGTATACTTATGAACAGGGTAACCCTTTCCTGAAGCCACAATATACCAATGCATTTGAATTAAGCTATACCTATAATAAAACTATTAACGTAACCTTAGGCTACAGCCGAACTACAGATGTAAGCGCTGAGGTTTTGTTAACCGATACCTTATCAAAGGCTACTTACCAAACCCGGGTGAACCTGCAAACACAAAACAATTATAATATCAACATCAATTCACCCTATACTATAGCTAAATGGTGGACTGGTAACATCAACGTTAATGGCTTTTACCTGGGCTTTAAATCCGACTCGCTATTGGGGGGTACATTAAACAACGGTCAGGCTGCATTTAGTGTAAGGTCTACTCAAACTTTCCTGTTCGGTAAAGGCTTTAAAGCCGAAGTATCCGGCAACTATCAATCGCCTTTAACTTATAGCATCTTTAAAATTAAATCACAGTATTCTGTTGATGCTGGTGTAAGCCGCTCATTCGTTAACAAAAAGCTGAATATAAAATTAGCGATAACAGATATATTCAATACCCGCAGAAACAATGTTAGTACACATTTCCAAAGCGTAAACCTGGATATAAGGCAGAAAAACGAAACCCGTTTAGGCCGCTTAACCTTAACCTACAACTTTGGCAACAGCAAGATAAAGGTTCGCGAGCACCAAACCGGTGCGGATGATGAAAAAGGACGCGTTAAGAGCGGAGGATAATTAGTTTGCAATGAGCGGTTGACAGTTAGCAATATAACAGCTAACCTCTCTTACAAACCTCCCAACAAAAAACCATGTCATTGCGAGGAGTGAAACGACGCGGCAATCTCATAGCCCATGCATTACTACTTAGCATGTGACGAGATTGCTTCGTTCCTCGCAATGACATATTTATTTAAATCTTCAACTTCCTACTGCCTTTTATTGCCCTACCATAAACACAGCGTTGCTAAACAGCAGTTTACCGTTTTCCCAAAAACTGCGGAACAATGGATCGTCCACTAAATATACAACCGAGCCGCGGCCCATTGACTGTACGCCAAGCAGCATACCATTTACTATTTTTTGCTTTGATTTATATCCAGCAAAACCAGATACATAGCTATTCTTTTTAACAGTTCCTACATTCCAGCTATCTTCACCTAAAAGTTCATATATATCATCATTCATTTTTAATGAGTAATAATATTCTGGCAGGCCAAAAGCTAACGGGTGGGTATTGTCAATATCCAGTTTAAATATAGCACCTGCTATGTTGTCTGATAACGCATCTCGCTCACGATTTGAATATTTTTTTACGCTTACAATTTTATCTTTAGCGTCATCCTTCTTCTCTTTTTCTTCCTTTTTCTTCAAAAACGGCCCTTTCTTGTCTGCTAATAACGCAACCGCGTTATCAATAGCAATTAGCTTACCGCCATCACGGATCCAGCTTTGCAATTTCTCTGAAGGGAAATCCTGATAGCGTCCATCCGGGAAGATAGCCACATCAAAATCAGACAATCTTGTACGGCCCAAATCCTGATAACGCACTAATGTAATAGGGTACTTTAGCTGCTGCTCAAACAGGTGCCAAACCTCGCCCATTGCTTCGAAGTTTACTCCTTCGCCCGCAACAAGTAAAACCCTTGGCTGTTTAATAAGGCGTATGGCATCAGATCCAATATCATTCCCTTTATCAACAAAGCCCGATGAAAGTGGTACCAGTTCATGACCAAGCTCTGCCGCTGTTTGGGTAACTATCTGGTCAAAATCTGTACGGTCATTACTTGCCTTGGTAATAATTAAAGATCCTGCTGTAAATTTTTTACCCCCAGCTTCAAAGGGCTTTTCGGTATAACGTACTTTTACGTTCTTTTTAAGCAAAGCAGCTAAAAACCTAACATCAGCAACAGACTGCCATGCCGATACATACGCATAAGCCTGCGTATTGGCCAATGCCTGTGACTTAGTAATACTCCAGTTGGTATTAGCCGGTTTTAATGATTCTTTTAAGCCATAAGCTTTTAGGCCATAAGCATAAGGAAGCGCCCATGCTGTAATATCATAAGTGGCAGAGTCAGGAATAAATGTACGAGGCTCCAATAATACATGTAGTAATACCGATTTTGGCTGATAAGCGTTTATTACCAGATCATTAGGGCCAACGTTATATTGTTCTGTTTTATCAGTAAAATAGTTGTATCCGGTAACCGACTTATTAGCCAGTCCGAAACCATATTTAATACCGTTTCTGCTTAGCATTTTGGCAAGCATATCGGTTTTTTCGTTGTTATCGTTCTTAATAATGTATGTTTTGTATTCGCCCGGAGGGTTGGTACGGCTATTATCATAAAACTTTTTAAACTCGTCCTTTAGTTTTGCTGCGTTTTCTGATGCCGTTTCAATAGTGCTGATGCCGGTTGAGTGGTGATGTGCAACACGTTGTACTAATGTTAAGGTATCGCCATTGCGGGTAACCACTGCAAGACCTCCACTTATACCGCCCTGTTCATAGGTCATTCCGATTGAGCCGTTGTATAACGGATAAGTATCGCCATATGACGGATAAAGTAGGTCAAACTCTTGCTTGGTAAAATACATCCAGCCATTCTTGTCAAAATCTTTAGCGTTGTTTTTACCAATAGTCACCTGGAAATCGCGTTGCCATTGCGTAATATCTTTATGATATGGTTCCGCAGCCGGGGCAAAGTAGTATGGTGCATTTATACCCTGCTCATGAAAATCAACATGAACTTGTGGCAACCATTGATTATATAAGCCAACACGAGCCTGTGTTTCTTTTTGTGCCTGCCATGCCCAGTCGCGGTTCAAATCAAAATAATAATGATTAACACGGCCACCCGGCCATGGTTCAGAATGTTCGCGCGATGTTGGGGAAGCATCTGGCATTAACCCTTTAACCGAATTATAAAAATTCACGTAACGGTCACGGCCATCGGGGTTTAAACAAGGGTCAATAACTACAATGGTATTTTTCAGCCATGCCTTTGTGCGGGTGTTGGCAGGGTCAACCATATCAAACAAGGTCCACATGGCGGCCTCGCTTGATGCCGGCTCATTGCCATGCACATTATAGCTTAACCACGTTATTTCAGGCGCGTTAGCTAATGGTGTACCGCCTTCCATTCCGGCTAAACGCAGATTGTTATGCCTTATCTCTTCTAAGCGGCCAATGTTTTCGTCAGATGCTATAAACATTGCCAATAGTGGCCTGCCTTCATTAGTGGTGCCAAATTGCTGCAGCTTTGTGTTTTTTGATGCACTGGCTATGTATTTAAAATAGTCAACAATTTTATGATGTGGTGTATATTGCTCGCCTGGCTTATAACCCAAAAATTGCTCGGGCGATTGAATGTTTTGGGCGAATCCTGCTGTTACAAAAAGAGAAAGTACAAATACAGAAAGTAATTTTTTTATCATGAATGGAAAGTTAAGGTAGCAAAGGCTAAATTTAAAATATTTTTTTGAGGTTTAATCATCCGGAGGGCAATTCCGGTTAAACAAAAATCCGCACATTTGTACCATCCAACAAATGACACCACTACAGGCTCTTCAAAAATATTTCGGTTACAGCAATTTCAGGCATTCGCAGGAAGCCATCATTAAGCGTGTTTTAGATAAGAAAGATGTAATGGTGCTGATGCCTACCGGTGGTGGTAAATCATTATGCTACCAGTTACCGGCGGTATTGTTAAACGGCATCACCATTGTTATATCTCCGCTAATAGCTTTAATGAAGGATCAGGTTGATAGCCTGAACTTAAGTGGTATACCTGCTGCCTTTTTAAATTCCAGCCAAAACCCCGAGGAACAGAAAGATATAGCCGTTCAGCTAAAAAATAACGAACTGCGTTTACTTTACATTGCGCCGGAACGTTTGTTTGGGAAAGACGACCGTTTGATGACCTTCTTGCGTACCCTTAATATAGTACAAATAGCTATTGACGAAGCGCATTGTATCTCGCAATGGGGACATGATTTTCGCCCGGAGTACCTCATGCTGGCGGGTTTAAAAAATGAGTTTCCGGGCGTACCTGTAATAGCCCTTACCGCCACTGCCGATAAGCTTACCCAGAAAGATATATTGGATAAGTTAAACCTGCATGAGCCGGCAGTATTTATCTCTTCATTCAACCGCGAAAATATAACTTACCGTGTTCACCAAAAAACTAAAAGCTTTGATCAGCTTTTAAATTTTTTGAGTGAGCGAAAAGAAGATTCAGGGATTATTTACTGCTTATCCCGTAAATCAACCGAGGCATTGGCCGCAGACCTTAAAGATGAGGGCTACGCAGCCGAAGCTTACCACGCTGGGTTAAACAATGAGGTAAAGGCGCACAATCAGGAAGCTTTTTTAAAGGATGAAGTAAAGATAATGGTGGCCACCATTGCATTTGGGATGGGTATCAATAAATCAAACGTGCGCTTTGTTGTGCATGTTGATTTGCCAAAGAATATTGAGGGCTACTACCAGGAAACAGGCCGTGCAGGCAGGGATGGTTTACCATCCGATGCTTTGCTGTTGTATTCACCAGGCGATGCTATAAAGCTAAAAAGCTTTGCCATGGTAGACAACAATGCCGAACAAAGCGCTATTATGCTGAAGAAGTTGGATGACATGGTGGATTATTGCCAGCTGCATGCCTGTCGCCGTCAGTACTTGATGCATTATTTTGATGAGCCTTTTCCTGATAATTGTGGTTCATGTGATTTTTGCCTGAGCGAGTTTGTAAAGTTTGATGGCACACTCATTGCTCAAAAGGCCTTATCGGCAGTTGCACGTTTAAAGGAACGCTTTGGCAGTGCTTATGTGATTGATTTTTTACGTGGATCTAAACGCGAAAAGATTTGGGAAGAACATAAGCAGCTTAAAACCTATGGTGCTGGCGCTGATATTAGTCGCGCCGATTGGATGCGATATTTCCGCGAATTGATAGCCATGGGTTATTTTAAATTAAGTGATGATGGCTATTCCGCTTTAAAGCTAACTACCAAAAGCGAAGCCGTTTTAAAAGGATTAGAAAAGGTTGAGCTGATAGCCGCACAAACCATCGAAGAAAAAGAACAGGAAGAAGTAAGCTTTGATGCCGGGTTAATGAACCAATTGCGCAAGCAGCGCCAGGAAATTGCAATTAGCGAAAACTTACCAGCCTATATTATCCTGTCAGATGCTACCTTATTAGAAATAGCCACTTACCTGCCGCAGAAAATGGATGAGCTAAGGTTGATCTCCGGCTTTGGCGATGTTAAACTGGCAAAATATGGCCGTGAGTTTTTAGCGGTGATCAATACTTACAGTAAAGAAAACGGCCTGGTATCTAAAATAGATCAGAAAGCTAAAAAACGCACATCAAAAACTAAATCAAAAAAACCCGCACGCACATCAGATACTTTTAAAGCTACGTTCACACTATATAAAGAAGGTAAAACAGTTACCGAGATAGCGCTTGAACGTGGCTTATCGCCCACAACAATTGAAGGCCATTTAAATAATTTTGTACAAACCGGCGAACTGGATGTATCTGAAATTGTTGCACAGGAGAAAATACCGGCTATTAAAGACGCGGTTGAAAGCTATGGCAACGATAAACTATCGCCATTAAAAGAAATTTTAGGCGATGATTATTCTTATGGCGAAATTAAAGCCGTTATTGCCTGGATGAATTATAAGCAAAAGGCGGAAAGTTAAAAGCGGAAAGCCAAAAGCTATTATCTTTAAAATGTTTAAGCCCAATAACACATGACCACTACCGAACAATTATACCAGCTATACCTACAGCATCCTGTTATCAGTACCGATACACGCAAAATTACTAAAGGCAGCCTCTTTTTTGCTTTAAAAGGCGATAAGTTTGATGCAAATACCTTTGCACAAAAGGCTATAGAGGCTGGTGCTGCTTATGCTATAATTGATAATCCTGATTATAAAACCGGAGATAAATTTCTTTTGGTGGATGATGTATTAACTGCTTTACAACAGCTTGCCACTTATCATCGCAGGCAGTTGAACATCCCAGTAATTGGCCTTACCGGTACCAATGGTAAAACAACCACTAAGGAATTGATTAACGCTGTATTGTTACAACGATTTAAAACATTGGCAACGCAGGGTAACTTAAATAACCACATTGGTGTACCACTAACTATTTTAAGCATCAATAGCTCACATCAAATGGCGGTGATAGAAATGGGAGCCAATCATCAAAAAGAAATTGAGCTGCTTTGCGGCATTGCCCAGCCCACGCACGGCATAATTACTAATGTAGGCAAGGCTCATTTAGAAGGTTTTGGTGGAGTTGAAGGTGTAAAAAAAGGGAAAGGGGAACTTTATGACTATTTGGGACAAGACGGAGGTATAGCATTTGTTAATAGCGATGACACTATCTTATTAAAAATGCACCAAGATCGCGGATTAAAAAATGTGGTTTATTATGGTAAAAATCTTAATCCTAATAATTTAGTAAGCGGAAAATTACTGGAAAATTCGCCCTTCCTTACTTTGAAATGGAACAACCAGCAAAGTGCATCATATAATGTGAAAACACAGCTAACGGGTGCTTACAATCTTGATAATATTCTTGCAGCTATTTGTGTGGGTACTTATTTTGAATTGACCACAGATGAAATAAACAACGGCATTGAAGGCTATCAGCCTAAAAATAACCGCTCACAAATTATGCAAACGGCAACAAACACACTCATTTGTGATTTTTACAATGCCAACCCAAGCAGCATGTTTGTAGCTATTGAAAACGTGGACAATATGCAGGCCGACCGTAAGGTGCTGATATTAGGCGATATGTTTGAGATGGGTAATGAAGCTGCAATTGAGCATACCGCAGTTATTGAAAAAGCAATGAATGCACAGGTGGATGAGCGGATATTTATAGGCAAAGAATTTTCCAGCCAGCAAACCGAGGTGCAGAACACCAATCTCATTAATACTACATTTTATATTACGGCAGAGGATGCTATTGTTGGGTTAAAAACAGCACCAATCACCAATGCTACTATTTTAATAAAAGGTTCACGGGGGATGGCTTTAGAGCGGTTAGTGGAACTGTTTTAAATGACTCTTCCTTTGGTGTGGTGTGACAGAATGCACTAAATGGGGGAGGGCGTTTACAGATCTCTTCTATGTGCTTTATTAACACACTCCTTGCCCCTCTCAAGAGGGGATCTTTAAGATTAAATTATCTTAAAGCCAAATTCGCCACTTCTTCTCCTACTAAGCTACCCATGGCTACGCCCATACCGTTGCAACGTACTGCGCAGAATATATTAGCCTCAACTTCTTTTACAATCGGGCTTATCTGTTCACCAAACCCCATAATGCCACTCCACCAGTAATCAATCTCCACATTTTGACCAGGAAGGATAACGTTGTGTAAATATCCGGTTAGTTTATCTTTTACTGCATCAGTATGGCCAAAAGCATGTGTTGCTTCGGCATTAAAATCAATATTACGGCCTCCCCCAAAAAGCACCCGGTCGTCAATATTCCTGAAGTAGTAATAACCTTCATTAAAATGATAAGTACCTTTTATTTTTAAGCCGGGGATAGGTTTGGTAACCAATACCTGTCCTCTACCCGGTGTAACCTGCAAATTAGGGTATAACTGGTTAGCGAAGGCATTAGTGGCAAGTATCACTTTATTTGTTTTAAAATTTCCTTGCGATGACGTCAGGCGGATATGGCTCGCTTCCTGTTCAATGGCTGATATGGCACAGTTGTTTAAAACCAATATGCTTTGCTCATATACTTTATTTAATAAAGCACGCATCATTTTGCCTGTATGTATCTGTCCTTCAAATGCATTGTAAATCATCTGGCTAATACCATTAAAGCAAAAACCTGCAATTTTAGCATCCGATACTGAATATATGTCATGCCCGTCAATAGCTGGTTTTAACAGATTATTTAGGTATTCAATTTTGGATATGGCATCAGAGGCAACAATTTGCTCATCATTCATAAACAACTCATAACCACCATATTGATGATAGTCTATATTAGCATCGCCCAGGTTTTGCCTTAATCGCTGCAGACCACGCCATTTATAATTGGCTAATCGTACCACTTCATCTTCTGAAGTGTGTTTTAATGCCGCCAGTTGTTCAGAAACAGTTCCAAAGCAAGCAAAACCAGCGTTTTTGGTACTGGCTCCGCTGGGTAAAAAGCCTCTTTCCAATACCAATACTTTTAACCTGGGTTCGCGGGTTTTTAATTGCAGGGCTGCGCTCAGGCCCACAATGCCACTACCAATGATAATCACATCGGCATCATTAATAAATGCGGTACGTTCCCAGTATGAAAAATTATTAGCTTCCACTTAATCAAAAGTATCAATTGCGAAGCATTCTTGAACTCAATCAAGAAAAAATAATAAAGTGAAGAATCAAATCCATTAAACACTGCCAAATATTACTATGGAATACTTTTTGAATGCTGTTAGTTTATAAACCTATTAAAATGATTCACCTATTATTTATTTCCTATAATTCTGCTTGGCTGCTTATGATAGCAATTGCGCTAATCAGCTTTATTGTGCAATGGCGTTTTAAAAGTAAGTTCAAGCAATATTCAGAAATGCCTTTACTATCAGGCCTATCCGGTAAAGATGTGGCCGAGCGGATGCTGCATGATAATGGTATTTATGATGTAAACGTTATTTCTGTTGAAGGCCAGCTTACAGACCATTATAACCCGGCAGATAAAACTGTTAACTTAAGTCCGGATGTATATCATAGCCGTAGCGTTGCCGCAGCCGCTGTTGCTGCACATGAGTGTGGGCATGCTGTACAACATGCCAAGGCATATAGCTGGCTTACCTTGCGTTCAACACTGGTTCCGGTGGTTAACGTGGCATCAACCTTAACTCAGTGGACTTTGATGATTGGTGTTATGCTGTTGTTTTTTACCCATAACCCATTTGTGTTAGCTATAGGTGTTGTTGCACTGGCCCTGGTTACATTATTTAGCTTTGTTACATTACCGGTTGAGTTTGATGCAAGCAGTAGGGCTTTAGCCTGGTTAAATAACAATTATAACGTTATGCAAACCACTGAAGAACACGAGCAGGCCAAAGACGCCCTTTGGTGGGCTGCCATGACCTACGTTGTTGCCGCCTTAAGTGCTTTAGCTACCCTTGTTTATTATGCATCATTGCTGTTTAACAGGCGAGACTAAATTTTAAAACAAAAAATCAAAATTAAGTTGTGATGCTATGGAAAATGGCATTGCTGTAAGCGTTTTATTTTTGCTGTTCCGGTCCGCTAAAAGCGGAACAGAGCGGAACAAAAGCGGAACACTTTTCTTCGGAAACAGTCGGCACGATCAGAAAACTGTTTTGTAACGCAATAACGCACAAGAGGATAATAGTTTAATTATACCTGTAAGGGGCTATCAGGTAAAATTCGGGAATCTGTACATTGAAGAGAGCATTATCAAGCAGGCGTTCCATTTGGTATTCGCCTTTCATGCTGCCCATATCTGTTTTGAGGTTACAGCCGGATACATACTCATGAGATGTGCCCGGTTCAATAATAGGCTGCAGGCCAACTACTCCTTCACCTTCAACTTCTCTCTTGGCTCCGTTTGAATCAAAAATATACCAATGCCTGCTTATTAAACGCACGGCATAGTTACTCATGTTCTCTATATTAACCCTGTAGGCAAACATAAAGTGATCATTCGCAGGGTTTGAATATTCGGGCTGGTAAATCGTTTCAACTGAAACTTTAACACCTTCAGTTATAATAGTAGCCATTGTTTTTTTATCTCTTATTTCAAATATAGCATAAAAACAATAATTATCATGCCATTTCCATTGTATACTTTTTGTCGACTTCAGCTAAAATATCCATTATTTCATCTAAAGTTGCAGCCGTAACTAACTGCATTCTATGCTCTTTAAAGTTTTCAACCCCTTTAAAGTAGTTGCTGTAGTGGCGGCGCATCTCAAAAATACCGGTACGCATGCCTTTCCATTCAATTGATTTTTCCAGATGGGTTTTGCATACCTCAATACGCTCGGCAATGGTTGGTTTATCTAAGTGTTCGCCGGTTTTAAAATAGTGCTTTACTTCCCTAAAGATCCACGGGTAGCCAATAGCGGCACGGCCTATCATCATACCATCCACACCATACTCCATACGCCAATTTGCCGCTTTCTCAGGCGAATCAATATCGCCGTTACCAAATATTGGGATGTTTATACGAGGGTTCTTTTTTATCTCGCTTATCAAAGTCCAGTCGGCCACGCCTTTATACATTTGTGCCCGGGTACGGCCATGTATGGTTAAGGCTTTTATGCCTACATCCTGCAGTCGCTCGGCCACTTCATATACGTTTCTGGTATTATCATCCCAGCCTAAGCGGGTTTTAACGGTAACGGGTAAATGAGTAGCTTCAACAACAGCTTTGGTCATAGCAACCATGCGGTCAATATCCTGCAACAGGCTTGCACCGGCACCACGGCAAGCCACTTGTTTAACCGGGCAACCGTAGTTAATATCCATTAAATCGGGCTTGGCCAACGTGGCTATCTCGGTAGCCTGGCGCATGTGGTCAATATCACTGCCAAATATTTGGATGCCTATTGGGCGCTCATATTCAAATATATCAAGCTTTTGGCGGCTTTTTGCTGCATCGCGTATCAACCCTTCTGATGATATAAACTCAGTATACATCATATCAGCCCCGTTTTGCTTGCATACATAACGGAAAGGCGGATCGCTCACGTCTTCCATCGGTGCCAGCAGCAACGGGAATTCCCCTAAATCAATATTTCCTATTTGTACAGACATGGATTATATTCGTGCAAATTTACAAAATTTAAGTATATGGTAAAAAAGCCTGTAAATCAAATGACTCCGCTGTTACAGTTCGCTGTTTTTGTTGTGATTGCAGTGCTCATTATCCTGTTAGGTAATCTTATTGCCTTAGGAATAATTGCAGGCATATACGGGCTTAGCACCATTACAGATATTTTGAGCCTTAAGTTTAGCGGGCCAAATACAATTAGTGCCTTATATATTTTACAATTGGTTAGTACCACAATACCCATATTTGTAGCGCCCATTTTTTTCGCTTATGTAATTGTAAAAGAACCAAAGCCTTATTTAAAACCATCCTTCCGCTTCCCCTGGATGCTCATTATAGTGGCTTTTGTTATTATGTTGATATCATCTCCTTTAATTGAACTGTCGAGCAACTTCAATCAAAAGATGGTTTTACCCGAATTTTTAAAGGGCCTTGAACGTTGGATGAAGGAGAGTGAAGAGGTCGCCAGAAAAATTACTACAGCCATACTACAAATGAATACCATTTGGGAGTGTATTAAAAATGTATTCCTGATAGGCTTACTTACTGCCATTGCCGAGGAGTTTATGTTTCGTGGTGTACTACAAACCATTATGCAGCGTTGGACCAAAAACACACATGCCGCTATATGGATAACGGCTATTTTATTCAGCGCCTTTCATATGGAGTTTTATGGCTTTTTACCAAGGATGTTTTTGGGTGCATTATTCGGCTACTTTGTTGCCTGGAGCGGCAGTATATGGCCTGCGGCTTGGGGGCATTTTTTAAATAATGGCAGCGCTGTAATTGCAACTTACCTGTTTCAGCAAAAAAAAATTAACTTAAACCCTGATGACCAGCATGTATTTAATTATGCGGGCTATATATTTAGCTTTATAATTATTATAGTTTTGCTGTTGGTTTACAAAAAAATAGCAACGGGACTAAATACAAGCCCTGAAATTAATGGAGAAGAACTGGGTTAAAATTTTCACTTCAACAAATTTCTATCAATCTGAAATTGTTAAACAGGTGCTAACCGGCTACCACATTGATGCTGTATTGCTTAACCGGCAGGCATCATCACACCAGGCCTTTGGCGATATTGAAGTTTACGTTCATCAGGAAAACTTTAGCGAGGCTATTGAAATTATGATATCGAACCAAATTAATTTATGAAAACACGCGCCATAACGGGCTTTTTTTTTATCATCGTAATGCTGGCCTCGGTACATTTAGGGCATTACTTCTTTAGTATATTTTATCTGATACTTGCGCTCCTTTGCCTTCATGAGTTTTACGGGTTAAATATTAAAAGCGGTATACAACCTAACCGGGCATCGGGATTTATAAATGCTGTATTTATTTATTCGCTATTCGCGTTAATCACTTATCAGGATAAGCCTGTATACCATGGGCTACTGCTTTTATTAACGCTTTCATTAAGTGCTGTATTTATACAAGAGCTATTTAAAATAGCGGTAGCACCTTTTTCAAACATTGCCTACACATTTGCCGGGCTTATATTTGTTATTATACCTTTTACTTTTTTTCATGCGCTGGCTTTTGTTAAAGGTGAGTTTAACTTTCACTTTCCGCTGGCGTTTTTATTGATGCTTTGGGCTAATGATACCGGAGCTTATTTAGTTGGCAGAGCAATTGGGCGTACCAAGCTATTTGAGCGGCATTCCCCTAAAAAAACATGGGAAGGCTTTATTGGCGGAGTAGCCATCAGTGCCGGAGTTGGTTTTATTATCAGCCTGTATTTTACTGAATTGCTATGGAACCAGTGGGTATCAATAGCAATATTAATAGGCTGCTTTGGCACACTTGGCGATCTGGTTGAATCTATGTTTAAGCGTAGTATTAATATTAAAGATTCGGGCGGTATATTACCGGGCCACGGTGGCTTGCTTGACAGGTTTGATGGGTTTTTATTGGCAGCACCTATTGTTTATACTTATTTGTACTTTGTGCTAAATGCTTAGTTTTGTAATAAATTATTAAAAAATATGACTATCCATAAAGAAGGATACACCTCCATTGCGCTTACAGTGCTATTCATTTTTGTAGTGAACGCATTGATACAGTTTTATTTTCCGGATGCAAATACCGTAAAATGGATAGTATATATTCTATCATTCCTGCTGTTTGTTATCATTCTGCAGTTTTTTCGCAGCCCAATACTGCACATTAGCACTAACGAAACACATGTGCTTTGCCCCGCCGATGGTAAGGTTGTAGTAATTGAAGAGGCAAACGAAACAGAGTTTTTAAAAGACAGGCGAATACAAATATCGGTTTTTATGTCGCCTGTTAATGTGCATGTTAATCGCA
This sequence comes from Mucilaginibacter sp., assembly GCA_028288315.1. GTDB lineage: Bacteria > Bacteroidota > Bacteroidia > Sphingobacteriales > Sphingobacteriaceae > Mucilaginibacter. The sequence continues at coordinate 2,147 of JAQBNY010000312.1, read as the reverse complement.
ACCCTATAAGCGGGGTGGTAAAATATTTTAAATATCACCCGGGCAAATACCTGGTAGCCTGGCATCCAAAGTCGTCAACAGAAAATGAGCGTACTACCGTAGTTACCGAAAATAGTGAAGGCACAATGGTGCTTTTTCGCCAGATAGCCGGGGCTTTAGCACGCCGTATTGTGTGGTATGTAAAAGAAGGTGATGTGGTTGAGCAAGGCCAGCAATTTGGCTTTATTAAATTTGGATCAAGGGTTGATGTATTTTTACCATTGGGCACCAAAATTAACGTTAAACTCAATCAGGTTGTAAAAGGTGGCCGTACAGTATTAGCCGAACTGCAAACCAGTGGTAGTTTAGTTAAAGAAGAAGAGTTAGCTGAGATATTGGAAAAAGAGGAATCTGTTACAGGCAAACTTTCAAACGAGCATGGCGAGCCAACGCTGGTTATTGAACATGATGTTACAGATAAACCCGTAGAAAGCACGGATGAAGCACCTGCAGCACCTGTAAAAACGCCCCGGGCAAAACCAGCTGTTAAAAAAACAGATTCCGATAAGGCGCCAACAACAAGGAAGAAGAAAGAATAACAAAGGCCATAGGCCCTACAATAATCGTCAACCAGGAGCGGGCGACTACACGAATAACAAGAAAGCCAAACTCATAAGTTTGGCTTTCTTGTTTAACATAGTTGTATAAACTAATTACTAATTTATGTCGTGCCACAATTGCAGTTCCCATTCAGCGAGAGCCTTTTTTATCTTTTCAGATTCGCGCAGTTTATCCAACCCTTCTGCAAAATCGCGGATACGCTCATCTTTAGCATTAGATTCTTTTATAATATAACTGCTGAATAACCTCTTCATAAAAATATCATCATAGCTTAGTCCGGGTGCATCATTATTGCGGTTAACCGCTTCCTTATTAGCCAAAACACGCCTCGCCTGGGGGAAATATATCCAAAATGCAGGCTGATAATCGAGGTTTAAACCCGCCACTTTATGTTTAACAAGCGGGGCGATACCAATTATGCGAGGCTCAAAAACAGAGCGCTGTTTGTCAAACATCCAATCTTCCTTTATACGAAACTTAACTACGCTATCCGGGTTAAACTCGCCAGCCTTTAGTACCGAGCCTATTTTGTTGCCGTCCTTATCAAATTTATCAACCAGACTACTGTCAGCCATTTTACTCATGGCCTGAGCAGGTGTTAGACGTCTGGAAAAAGAGTCGCCGCCGGGGTCATCCTTTGTGGCTACGGCATCATATGCGGTTATCTCTCCTGCTTCAACGGCTTCCATTAACACATCTATTAACCTTTGTTTGGGTGACGCCATGTAGCGGTTTGCTTTTTCGCGCACATCAAAATCACGCCATACACGTTTGGAAAAAGAAACATCGGCTTCGCGCAGGTTTGCGTACGGAGTTACTCGTGCATTTGTAATATCTGTCTTTTTATAATAACCATCCACTGGGCGCAGTTGTACAGGTTTAACTATAACAAATGTCCCGGGAGAACAGCTGCTTTTTACATAGGTGGTACCATTGTATGATGAGTCGCTTATCCAGATACCGCTTATGGCATATAGTGAGTTTAGCGAATCAACCATAAGCTTACCCTTCATGCGCTTCATGCAAAATATATACTGGTTATTACAATCGCAGTTAAGGGTTTTATACTCGTTAAGAATTACATTCTCACCACTTATGCTACCAGATACCAAAAAACTTACCGCATGGTTATCCATTGTTCTGAAACTTGAGGTGCCGGTTATTTGGTTGCCGGTTTGTTTAAGGTCAAGCTCTATTCTAAAATGTACACTTTTGTCATCCTGTGGCAGTTCACCAAGCCATTTGCCTGTTAGCTTTTGGCCAAACGCTCCGGTAACTATAAAAAATGCGATCACAAAAAGTAAATTCTTCATAAATAAAATCGCTTAAACGAAAAAAAGCCCTTCTGTAGTACAGAAGGGCTTTAATATACAAAAATGTAAATTAAACTCTTTTTGATTTGATACGAGCTGCTTTACCTGTAAGGGCACGCAGATAAAATAATTTAGCGCGGCGAACTTTACCAACACTATTTACTTCAATTTTATCAATGTTTGGAGAATTGTAAGGGAAGATACGCTCAACACCAATACCGTTAGAAACTTTAC
>JAQBNY010000270.1 GCA_028288315.1 Mucilaginibacter sp. | reverse complement strand
TGTACTGCCTTGAAAGTGTATTCCCCGTTACAGATCCTATTTTCTTTTTACGTGCAATAGTTGAGTCTGTGCTTAACCAAAGTTCGGACTGGTCATCACTTGCTATCCAAAAAGTATAATTACCGGTAGTTGGCGGTACAATATAACCTCTTATACGGGCGCCAAAGTTTTCACCGGCATTAAGCGGTGCCTCAAATGCAGTAAGCCTGGTTGTTACAGAAGGACGATTAGGGTAGTTGCTATTGCTGGTTAGGTCGGTAATAAGCTTGCCAGGTATATTGTTATATTGCTCTTTAGTTATATACGCTTGAGGCCCGCATTTGGGCGCCATGGGCATTTCTACCTTCCAAATTTTAGGCGAGCTGCCGCCGTATTCCAGTACATATATAATGTTACCTACCATTTCGGCATCAATAGGATTATTAAACCCACCTACAATACGATAGGTTTGTATTTTATAATTATCTATGTTGCTATAATATATTAACTGTATATGCAGCAAATCCTGACCAGGATCGCCACCATATGGACCAAGTGCAGTTGATGTACCGGCAGGAGTCCATCCCATTAAAAAACCATGCCCTTTAAACTCAGCCGTTAACAGGCTATCCCTATCAAATACCAACCCCAGCGGCGACCGGTGGCTGGTAAAAGTGCTAAACTGTAAACCCAGGTCGCTTGCATCTTTAATGGCGCCAGTAGTTGGGTCTCTAAACTTGTCGGCGTCGGGCCCTAAATTAATAATGGGTTCGGTAAAAGGCCTGTTGGTTCTTTTAGGATATGTTGGGTCATTATAAAAATAACCTTTTTTCGAAGCTGTTGATATAGGATTTACAAGTTTATCTGCAGACGGGTTATAACCGGGATACTGCATAGGGGTGTTGTTACCGCCCATCCTCCACGGAAAACCATAAAAATGGTCTTTTCTTATCCAGTTCAGTTCTTCCGGATCATCCCTGTCACCTGAGTTTTCACAACCGTATAAATTACCATCGGGCCCAAAAGCAAGGTCAAAGCTGTTACGGGTGCCATCGGCATACATATACCCCAGGCTTGCCAGCTTCGCCGAATCATTAGGAAGCACCAGGTTGTTTGAATTGATAGGTATCCTGAAAATGGCTGATGTAAGCGGCTCTTCTCTTAGTCCCGGCCTTAAACCACCACTGTTTTGTACCTCGCCATGATCTGTACGCGACCCACTGTTTATAAAAAGGTAATTACTATCCGGACTAACCGTTATACCGCTAAAGCCGTGGTCAAATGCAGTATTGGTTAAACCATAAGTTGCTGTAGTCATTACTGTCGACCAAATTCTGTCTCCGTTGGCTTGTTTAACCCCCTTCATTATCTTACCCACATAGCCCGAATTTGCAGTTTTAATATTGCCAATTAAAAAAAGAGTCTTGCCTTTAAAGGCCATGCCCTGCAATAGCGTAATACCATGATTTGTCGATGTTGCTTTTAATGTACTAATGTAAGTTCCCTGGCTGTTGCGCACATCATATACGTTGCCATTTTGGTTAATATACATTATATGCCTGTTGGTAGGATCAAAGCCTAGCCTTGAGCAATTTGGGGGTACATTTACAAAGCTGCTTATCTTAATATCAGGGCGCAGAGGTTTCGGTATACTTTGCGCCAATGCAATTTGAATTGTAAACAAATAAATGCCAGTTAACCATACTAAGCTACGAGATAGCTTTACAATACATTGTTTTACTAACATGACAATTTGGTTTAAATGTAAGTAACAAGTAGGTATTAACGCTTATAAAGAATTGATACACAGGCAATGTGTATAAAGGAGGGGGAGGGATTGGAATACAATATACAACTAAATAATAAGGCATTAATGCTTATTATTTAGTTGTATACTAAAATGTGGAGCTGTTAGCGCAATAAGGTATTAAATGTAAACTTTGAGATTTTTTTACACTTTCGGGCAGTTGATCAACAACCTAAAAAGAGACGCCCAATTGCAATCCGGTGGTGATAGAGGACGGTATGTTATTACCAAATCGTACAGGAATAGGGACTGATAAAAAGAAGCTGGCGTCTTTACCTTTTATTACTACCTTATTAAATACTGGTGTTAAACCAAAACGGCCATTTGTTTCAAATGCCATACGGCCTATAAAAGTGAAGCCATGTTTAAAGCGAAACATTGCGCCGGGGTGAAAGTTAATTGAACTTACTTTAGATACATTATTTTCGGTACGGATAGCGGGAGCTATCTCAAAGCTAATTCCGAATTTATCGCTTTTCAACAAATTAATTCCGAAGGGGAGAGCTATGATGTAAACGCTAGAGAAATTGCTGGTAAATCCATCTTTGTTCCAAGTGCCAATAGGGTTTAAAACACTAAAATATCCTGTTGTTTTAGGATACACGGTAGTTTGTGCACTGCTTGATTCTGTTAAGATTATTATTGCTATAATTAGTAAAAGCAAGCCAATTAATAGTTTCCTGATGTAAATTTTATATATGGGATAATTAAATTGCATTATTGTATTATATCATACAATACTACGCAGTCGTAAAGTCTTAAAATTGTACAGAATTAACTATTTGTATAGCGTTTACTTTGTTGGTGTTTTTTACTGATAAATAGATGAATCCTGCGGAATTAATTTAAATATCCTGTTAAAATGGGTGTGACATTCCGCCTACCATTTTTACAGAAACAACAAAGCCTCCCGTTCAGGAGGCTTTGTTGTTTATTTATTTTTCAGCTTGCTGGCTGCGGCTTCATCCATAAACCATTGCAGGTCGCCCTTGCCGTGGGGTTTAATAAGTTGGGCAGGATAGTTGGGAATGTCTTTGGCATCCTCTAAAATATGCTTTACAGCCTCTGCCTTGCCTTCGCCGTATACCAGGAATGCAATATGATGGGCGTTGTTAATAAGCGGCGCGGTGAATGTAATACGGTTCATTTTAACCTCATCTATATACAATGCCTGTACAGATGCGCTTTCGTCTGTTAGAACAGGTGTGTGCGGGAACAAAGAGGCAGTGTGCGAGTTATCACCCAGGCCTAATATCACCAGATCAAAACAGGCGTTGTGCCCATCAAAAAAACGGATAAGATTGCGGGTGTAATCTTTAGCTGCTTCTTCGGCACCTAAATGAGTTTGCACCGGGAAAACATGCGATGGGTCAATACCAAGCGGATCAAACAAAGTTTGTTTCGCCATTAGGTAATTGCTCTGCGGATCGGTAAGCGGTACATCGCGCTCATCACCAAAAAAGAAATATACCTTTTCCCACTCAATTTTATCGTGGTATTTGCTAACCAACAGTTCATGCAGCTTTTTAGGCGAACTACCGCCCGACAAGGCTACCGAAAAACGGTCGTTATCTTCTATCGCTTTTTTGGCCACCTGTGCAAAATACTCAGCCAGGCTTGCCAGTACTTCATCAGCGGTTTTAAATATATTCAGTTTCATAACCGTATTTATTTTTTACCGTTAACCGGCAGGGTAAACCAGTGATAACCATCGCGTGCTATTAGTGCTTCGGCAATTTCAGGCCCCCACGAGTCGGCGCTATAGTTAGGGAAATTAAGGCTTTTTTTGCTTTCCCATGCATTAAGTATAGGCATTATCAGTTCCCATGCGGCCTCTACCTGGTCGCCACGCATAAACAGGGTTTGGTCGCCCAGCATAGTATCTAACAGAAGGGTTTCATAAGCCTCTGGTGCCTGGTTAGTATAGGTGCCTTTATAATCAAACACCATATCTACATTGTTAAGTACCATATCCAGTCCGGGGCGTTTGGCTTGCACCTGCAGGCGCACGCTCATTTCTGGCTGTATGCTAATAATAAGCCTGTTTTGCTGCCAGCTTTCGGCTGCCTCTGGTGGGAAAACCAAGTGTGGCACATCCTTAAACTGAATAGTTATTACTGACGACGACTGGTGCATGCGCTTGCCTGTACGCAGGTAAAACGGAACGCCCTGCCAACGCCAGTTATCAACAAAGAATTTTATTGCCGCAAAGGTTTCGGTATTTGATTGTGTATCTACCTCCTGCTCCTCGCGATAGCCGGGTACTTGTTTACCCTGCATCCATCCGGGACCATACTGGCCACGTACAGCGGAGTTACGTACATCTTCACCAGTAAATTTGCGCATAGCATGCAACACATCAACCTTGCGGTTGCGTACTTCATCGGCACTAAAGCTAACCGGCGATTCCATTGCCACCAGGCAAAGCAGTTGCAGCAGGTGGTTTTGTATCATATCGCGCATAGCGCCGGCACCGTCGTAGTATCCACCACGGTCCTCAACGCCTAATTGCTCAGTGACAGAAATTTGTACATGTTCAATATAATTACGGTTCCATAGCGGCTCTAAAATAGAGTTGGCAAAACGGAAAGCCATAATGTTTTGTACGGTCTCTTTACCCAGGTAATGATCAATACGGTATATCTGGCATTCGTTAAAAATGCCTGAAAGTAACTGGTTAAGATCCTTAGAGGTTTGCAGGTCATGCCCGAAAGGTTTTTCGATAACGATGCGTGTTTTCTTGGTATCCTCGGCCAGTTTGGCTTTTGAAATATTTGAGGCTATGATAGGGAAAAAGTTAGGTGCAACAGCCAGGTAATAAATTACGTTGGCTACGGTTTTCCACTCCTTATTTTTCTCCTCTATTTTTTTACCAAATTGTTTGTAGGTTTCGGCATCTTTCACATCAGATGCCTGGTAGAATATATGCTGCGAAAAATCCGCCCATTTGGCATCTTTCACTTTTCCAGTACGCGAAAAGTTATTGATACCCTCTTTCAGCTTTTCCCTAAACTGGTCATCAGTTAATGGGGTACGGCCGGTACCTATTATGCAATACTGCTCGGGCATGTAACCGTCTAAAAACAAGTTATACAAAGCCGGTGCAAGTTTGCGCTGGTTTAAATCGCCGGTACCACCAAATATGATGAATATGGTAGGCTCTAAATTTACGGTAGTGCTCATGCTAATATCTTTTAGTAACGTTTAAGGTTAGCTTTTGGCTGCCCATTGCGTATGAAATGTTCCTTCTTTACCTATGAGTTCATAAGTGTGCGCGCCAAAAAAGTCGCGCTGTGCCTGGGTCAGGTTTGATGGCATGCGCTTACTGCGGAATGCATCAAAATAACTCAGGGCTGCTGTATAACCAGGTGCCGCTATACCTGCAGCTGTTGTAGCCGATATAATTTGCCTTGTACCCGGCAATGCAGCGTTAACCAGCTGTTGCACACCGCTATCAAGCAATAAATGTGCAAGTTTATTATCTTTAGTGTAGGCGTTATAAATATCATTCAAGAACTCTGACCTGATGATACAGCCGCCACGCCAGATCTTGGCAATTTCGGCTAATTTAAGATCATACTTAAATTCTGTTGACGCATTTGACAACAAGAACATACCCTGTGCATAGGTAATTACCATGCTGAAATAAAATGCCTGCTCTAATGCTTTAAGTAATTCATCTGTATCGCCATTAAGCTTGCTATCTTCTTTGCTGTATAGTTCTGAAGCTTTTACACGCAGGTCTTTGTATTTGGACAAGTCGCGCATGGCAACCGCGGTATCAATAACCGGGATAGGTGCCTGCAGATCCATTGCTACCTGTGATGTCCATTTACCGGTACCTTTTGAGCGGGCTTCGTCTTTTATATCATCCAATAATAAATGATCAGTTCCGGGAGCTTTGTATTTAAATATATCGGCTGTTATCTCCATCAGGAAAGATTTTAAACGGCCCGCGTTCCAGTCGGCAAGTGTTTTTTGGATAGTATCGTTATCCAGCTTTAAACCGTTTTTCATTATCTCGTAGGTTTCTGCCAACAACTGCATTATACCATACTCAATACCATTGTGCACCATTTTAACAAAGTGGCCCGATGCACCCGGGCCAATATATGTTACACATGGCTCGCCATTAACTTTAGCGGCAATGGCTTCAAATATCGGCTTCATTACATTGTAGGCATCTTTATCACCACCCGGCATCATGCTTGGGCCACGGCGCGCACCTTCTTCACCACCAGATACACCCATACCGAAGAAATGCAAGCCTTTAGCCTCCAGCTCTTCAACACGGCGGTTGGTATCAGTAAAATGCGAGTTGCCACCATCAATTAAAATATCGCCTTTTTCAAGTAACGGAGTAAGTTCTTCAATAACGCTATCTACAATTTTACCGGCAGGTACCAGCATCATTATAGCACGTGGTGTGGTTAGGCTTTTAATAAATTCTTTAACGTCGCCAAAGCCTTTAACAGCCAGGTCGCCGCCTTCTTCATTTAATGATGCTACTTTGCCGGCATCTTTATCATGCCCTGCCACTGCATAACCATGGTCGGCCATGTTTAATAAAAGGCTACGGCCCATAACGCCTAAGCCTATCATGCCGAAAGCATATTTATCTGTTGTTGCGCTCATATTATTAATTGAGATTTTCTTTCTTAAGATCGTTTAGTATTTTCTTGGTTGTCTCGAAATCGACATGCTGAAAAGAGCGGATGCCCAGCTTTTCGGCAGTTTTTACAAACATTATCCTGTCATCAAAATAAACACATTGCTTTGGAGATGCTTGTGCTATACCCATTGCCAGCTGCCAGATACCCGGATCAGGTTTGCGCATTTTTACTTCACATGAAGAGATAAAGGCATCGAAACATTCATGCAGTTTAAATTTCTGCACCCGGTAATCGTTCAGTTCCTTACCTTCGTTGTTAACAGAAATTATACGGAAACCGCAATTCTTTTTCCACTCCTTTAACCACGCAAGCATATCAGGCAACTCAACCGACTGCGCATATATAAATTCTTTAAAGTCCTCGCGTACAAAATCACGCGGGTGGTTAAATATTACGGTATCAAGGTATTCATCTAAGGTGATGCTGCCTATTTCATAAACGTTGAAAATAAAATTGTGCAGCGAGTCAACCTCGGCATAATCGAGTCCGAATTTTTTAGCGGCTTCGTGCCGGGACTCATGGCCCCAGCCGTTGCTTAGCAAAATACCCCCCACATCAAAGAAGAGTATTTTAAGGTCTGATTTTTTCATCAACCGATGATTAAACCTTGGTTTTTTGATCTTCGATTGCTTTCAGCAATTTCTCAAATGGTTTATTGAATTTATCAATACCCTCATCCTCCAGCTTCTGGGTTATCTCATCAATATTAATGCCTGCTGCTTTAAGCCTGCCTAAGGTTTCTGTAGCCTTGTCAAGGCCCAATATTAAAGTATCGGCTACAATACCGTGGTCACGAAAAGCTTCAATAGTTTCTAAAGGAACAGTATTAACAGTATCCGGGCCAATAAGCGCCTCAACGTATTTAGTATCTTTAAATGCAGGATTTTTGCTGCTGGTACTTGCCCATAATAAACGCTGTGGTTTTCCGCCTTTAGCTTCTAATGCTTTCCAACGTTCTGTACTGTAAACCCTTTTGTAAATTTCGTATGCTTTTTTTGCTGACGCGATAGCAACTTCGCCTTTCAGATCGCTTAAGCCTTTTTCATCTAACAATGGGTCAATCATTACATCAATACGGCTCAAAAAGAAGCTGGCTACTGACGCAATGTGATCAATTTTATGGCCTGCAGCTAAATGGTCTTCTAAACCTGAAATGTAAGCTTCGGTAACGGCCTCATAACGCTCTAAACCAAAAAGTAGAGTAACGTTAATGTTAATACCTTTTGCAATAGATTCCCTTATAGCCTTTAACCCCGGTTTAGTACCAGGTATTTTGATCATCACATTCTTACGATCAACTTTTTTCCAAAGTTCCTCGGCTTGTTTAGCAGTGCCTTCAGCATCTAATGCAAGGAAAGGAGATACTTCAAGGCTTACATAGCCATCGGCACCTACTACTCCTTCATTATAAACACTACTGAACAGGTCTGCAGCGCTTTGAATATCTTTTATAGCTATATTAAAAAATAGCTCTTCGGTTGTTTTAGCATCATCACCTAAAGCAGCAATATCTGCATCATAATCAGAACTGCTTGAAATTGCCTTTTCAAAAATGGCCGGGTTAGAAGTTACTCCGCGGACGCCATCCTCGTGAATTAATTTTTTCAAATTTCCGCTTCTAATGATTTCGCGGTCAATAAAATCTAACCAGATGCTCTGGCCAAAATCATGTATTTTTTTTACTTTACTTTCCATAGTGCGGTGTGTTTTATATAATAAAGGTCTTAATTAATTAACTATTTTATGTAACTTAAATCTCCTAATTCTGCTATGCAGATGTAATATTTTTAACTATTTGCGGCCATCAATACTTCCAGATTGTATCCAATAAAAAGGCCGCTTTCTATAACCCCGGTAATTGATTTAATATCTCTTTCCATGTTATCTCCTATTTCATTAAAACGGCAATCTAAAATTAAATTATTGTTCTCTGAAATTATTGGCCCATCCTTACCAGTTGCCGGCCTTAGTATGATACTGTTAGCACCAAGCTTTTTTAATTCTGCTTCTACATGCAGCAATGCTTGCGGAAATACCTCAATTGGGATTGGGAAATTTGTTCCTATTTTATTAACCAATTTAGAGTCGTCAACAATAATATAATTTAGCGGACTGCTGCTTATCAATAGCTTTTCTTTAAACATTGCACCACCACGTCCTTTAATAAGGCTTTTCTTAGGGTCAACCTCATCGGCGCCATCAAAGAGCCAGTCGGGCCTGTGTTCAAATAAACTGGTTAAGGGTATTCCCAGCTTGCTGCAAAACATGGATATCTCTAACGAAGTAGGTATAGCTTTAATGTTTAATCCCTCGGCTTTTATCCTGTCGGCAATGGCTAATAATGCCATGTAAACAGTAGAGCCGGAGCCCACGCCAAGTACGTCGCCATCCTTTACCTTCGCGGCAATTTCAAGCGCTACTTTTTGCTTGCCGCTTTTGTTAATAATGGTACCAGACCATTCAAGCGTACTAATTAAACTATCTCCCCAATTCATTTTTATTGAGTCAAGAAACAAAAGGCAAGAATCAAGTCAGGAAAAAACATTGTTTCCTTACCCTTGATTCTTATCTCTAATTTCTAATTACAACAAAGCTTTCGCTTTGTTAACTACGTTATCAACCGTAAAGCCAAAAAATTTGTAAAGGTCTTCTGCCGGGGCCGATTCACCAAAGGTGGTCATACCCAACATGTCGCCCTCGTCGGTAGTGTATTTATGCCATCCCATTGGTGATGCCATTTCAACTGCTAAACGTTTACGGTTTGCTTTAGGTAATACCGACTCTTTATAGGCGGCATCTTGTTTTTCAAACAATTCCCATGATGGCATACTTACCACGCGGGTTGATATACCTTCAGCTTCCAGTTTCTCTTGTGCCTGCATAATCAGGGCAACTTCAGAACCGGTTGCCATTAATATCAGATCGGGATTTTTGCTTGCTTCAGATAAAATGTAAGCTCCTTTTTCAAGGTTGGCAGCTTTACCATATTTATCCTGATCAAGTATAGGCAATGCCTGGCGGGTGAACACCAATACAGTAGGGCCGCCTTTTTTCTCGATAGCCACTTTCCACGCGAAGGCGGTTTCGTTTGCATCAGCCGGGCGGATAACTGTAAGGTTAGGGATAGAACGTAATGAAGCTAATTGCTCAACCGGCTGGTGGGTTGTTCCGTCCTCACCTAAGCCAATACTATCATGTGTATAAACAAATATCGGGCTTATTTTCATAATGGCCGCCAAACGGATAGGCGGGCGCATATATTCAGAGAACATAAGGAAGGTAGCACCAAACGGCAATAAGCCTTTTGTTAAAGCCATACCATTTAATGCCGAGCCCATAGCATGCTCGCGAATACCAAAGTGGAAGTTACGGCCGTTTCTGTTTTCTGATGTAAATGAATCAAAATCTTTTAGGTTGGTTTCTGTTGATGGTGCCAAATCTGCGGCGCCACCTATTAAGTTTGGCAGGCTTGCAGCTATAGCATTCAATACTTTACCGGATGCCTGGCGGGTTGCCATTTTAGGGTCGGAACCTTTAAAAGTTGGCAATTTAGCAGCCCAGCCTTCAGGTAATCCGCCATTATGGGCTAATTCATATTCGGCAGCTAATTCAGGGAATTTCTCTTTGTATTTAGCAAACAGCTCATTCCATTTTTTTTCGTAGGCAACGCCGCGCTCGCCTTTTTCATGGTAGTATTTCAATACTTCGGCAGGTACTTCAAATGATTTTTCAGGATCAAAGCCAAAGAACTCTTTTACCAATTTAATTTCGTCAGCACCAAGTGGAGAACCATGTGAACCCGCAGTACCCGATTTATTAGGACTACCATAAGCAATTAATGAACGTACGCGGATCAATGATGGTTTTTGTGTTTCGGCTTTAGCATTTATCAAAGCTAATTCTAAAGCTTTTGTATCGTTAACATCAGGCAAATCCTGTACGTGCCATCCGTATGACCTAAAACGTGCGCTTACATCTTCATTAAAAGCAATATCAGTACTGCCTTCAATTGAGATATGGTTATCATCATACAAATAAATTAAATTACCTAACTGCAGGTGACCGGCTAATGAAGCTGCTTCAGAGGTTACACCTTCCATCAGGTCGCCATCACTGCAAATAGCATAAACATGATAGTTGAAAATATCGAAACCGGGTTTGTTATAACGTGCGGCTAAGTGTTTTTGAGCTATAGCAAAGCCAACACCATTTGCAAAACCTTGTCCCAGCGGACCAGTTGTTACATCAATACCTGGTGCCAAACCATACTCGGGATGGCCGGCGGTTTTGCTATGTAACTGTCGGAAATTTTTAATATCGTCTAAAGAAAGATCATAACCTGTTAAATACAAAAAGTTGTACTGTAATATACAAGCATGGCCTGCCGATAGTATAAACCTGTCGCGATTTGCAAAGTCAGGATTTTTTGGGTTATAGTTTAAAAACTTAGACCACAACACATGGCCCATTGGTGCCAGTGCCATTGCCGTTCCCGGGTGGCCTGAATTTGCTTTTTGTACCGCATCAGCAGAAAGTACCCTCACGGTATTAATCGCTAATTGTTCCAGTTCGTCGTTCTGTTTCTCCATTGTATTTATTAAGAAAGGTTATTATTTTGTTGGGGTTGCCATTGCTGTATGTGTAACCGGGTGTTTCTCTTCCTGCCACAATTTGGCCCCGCCTTTAATGCCATCAGCATTGGTTACTATTTTCATGTTTTTATCCAGCTTAAAATTCAGCATGTCTGAATTTCCGCCGCCTATGTATAAATAATCGTAATTGAATACAGTTTTCAGAATTTTGAAAACTTTTTTCATCCGGCGGTTCCATTTTTTTTCGCCTTCTGTTTCAAGGGCCTGGTCGCCAATGTACTGATCATAGTCGCGGCCCTTTGATACAGGGTGATGTGAAATTTCAAGGTGTGGTAACAGGTGGCCATCCATTAACAGTGCGGTGCCAAAACCCGTACCCAGGGTTATCATCATTTCAAGGCCTTTGCCGCTTACTACGCCTAAGCCCTGCATATCGGCATCATTCACTACCTGCGCGTCTTTACCTAAAGCTTCTTCAAGCCTTTTACGAAAGTCAACATCTTTCCAATAACTATCGCCCAGGTTTGGTGCAGTTTTAACTACACCATTACGTACATAGCCCGGAAAACCTACCGATACCTTATCATACGCCGGAAATTTTTCTACTAAAGTTTTAATGGCTTTAATAACGTTTTCAGGATTAGCAGGCGATGGAGTTACTATTTTGTTGTAATCCATTTTAAGCTCACCCTTGTTATTTAGTATGGTAGCCTTAATGCTTGAACCTCCTATATCTATGGAAAGGATTTTTAGCTGCGCAGGTGTAGTTTTCATGTAACCGGTGATAGATTTTTGAACGTATGTAGAGGGTTTAATGTGTAAATATCACATTTTTAATAAATAAATAGATACTATTTAGCTATAATATTAAAAACCAAATAAACATTATAAGCGCCACATAGTTGTAAGCCGGCATTATTTTATATTGATCTTGATAATGCAATAGTAACCAGTTTACATTAAAAAAGGTTTTGGCAATATGAATTGATAAGTTTTATGACATTGAAGCAACCAAAATTTGTGAATTGTAATGGTTGAATGCAAGTGCTGTTTTTTCAACAATAAGAAAAAAATTAAATGATCATCTGCATTCGTGAATTACCCATTATATACTTAATTCATTCTTCTCTCCTTTTAATAGATACCTTTTACCCTTCCATACAAAAACACCACTTGTTTTAGTGGGTAAAGCGATAGATATCATCCACTTATTACCGCTCTTAGTATAACTTACACTTACCGTTCCATTAGGATGCGGTATTTGGCCCGATGCAGATTCCAGCTTACCTAAATGCGGTTCAATTTTTATTTTAGAAAAGCCGGGAGCATAGCTATCTATCCCCAGCACGGTACGGAAAAATTCAATATTTGGACTGGCGCCCCAGGCATGGCAATCAGAACGGTTATGTTCCAGGTCAGAGATTTCGGCCCAGGTAGTGAGGCCCATTTTGATATTGTTACGCCACACATCCAGCCAATTTAAGTAATGGTTACCTAAACCGCCTTTTACTAATGCCTGGTGCAGGTAATACTTAAAATAAATGGTGCAATTAACCAGATTGGTATCTGCCTCAAGCTTTTTGGCGAGCAATATTGTATTTGTCCCCGCTGTCATCCCGCTTAAAATAGCCAGCGAATTAGCATGCTGCGAGTAAGTGTTTTTATCTTTCGTATCAGCATAAAGCCCTTTGCCTGCTACCCAGTATTTATTTTGGATAGTTTGTTTTAACTGTGCTGCTTTTGTACGATATATTTGAGCATATATTGGCAAACCTATTTTTGCTTCCATTTCGGCGGCTTGCTGGTAAGTCCACATTAATTGCATGTCAAGTATAGCCGAGTTGCCATTTGCGTCTTTTGGCGGCTGGCCAAAATCCCACCCTTTTTTTTCTATCCAATCTACAAATTTCCAGTATGGTGGATTTTTCAAGGAGCCATCTGCCTGTTGGAATTTACCAAAAAATGCCAGCACCTGTCTTACACCATCCAGTTTATCCTTAACAAAGCCGGCATCATTTCGGTACATCCAATAATCATGCAGCATGGCTATGTACCATAATGAAAATGTGGATATGATTTGCCGGGTATATGACGGATGGCGGCTTAATGTAATCCCCTCTGCAAGGCGCGAGTGATCCATTTGATTTAGAGCATTGCGGGCAAGGCGATCATCGCCGCTATTATAATAAGAGATAAGGGCTTGTATCCTGCCATCACCAATATACTGCAGTTGCTCGTAGTAAGGGCAATCCATATAAGTTTCCATTGCGCATGAGCGGGCGGTGCGCCAGCCAATATCCAGTATCTGCTTCAGCTCAGGATCGGTGCTTTGCAATTTGGCATTTAATTTAAATGGATAACTGGTAAAAGTGCTGTAAATGTCTTCGATAACCAGAGGTTGTTCTTTCGTAGTGATATTTAACAGCACATACCTAAATGTACGATATGCCAGAGTTGTAAAACTTTGGTTGGTTGTGCCATCTGCCGTGATGCTATCTTTTCGCCCAACAAATTTATAGCCATTAACCTCATTACGGTTTGGCTTAACTATTTGGTAGGTGTTGCCCACATTTACCATTGGCGATTCTGTATAGGTTAATGAAATGCCCGCCCTATCGCCACCGCTTAAATTAAGGGTTATATAGGCATTAGTTAAAAACGACTCATCTAACAGCAAAGATGCTGTTGTATTAGCGGGTATGGTAACAGCAGTGGGGTTTGCAGGAAAGGTTGCCGGTATATTAATTCCCTTTACCATTCGTGTGGCCGTAAAGCGTTGGGTAGTTAATTCCATTTGGGGCAATGACGAAGGTACCAGCATCCAGCCTGTAGCATTTGTTATTCCTTTAGGATTACCTCTATCAATTTTTAAGGCGTTAGCCCAGGTGCCATCATCAAAATTGTTTACCAACCAGTTTTTTATAGTTTGGTGCATGTCTATCATTTCACCCGGGCCGGCAACATAATAAGAAGTATAACCTATCCCGGTTAAGGGATTATATGCTTTATTGCGGATGCATTTCCATGTGTTGTTTGTATTCAGAATTTCTTCTTTTTTGGTGTCGCCCTGTAAGATAAATGCTGTACGTTCTGTGATTTGCGCCTCCGGTCGAACATCGCCTTCATTCCAAACCACAGCAGCAACAGTGTTTTTGCCTGTTAATAAATACGGTGCTATATCCACAGTCTCGTAGTTCCAGTAGTACAAATCGCCACGGGCAGGACCTAATGATACAAGGTGCTCGTTCACATATAGTTTATAACGGTTGTCTGCCGATATATGAATGATAAAGCTGGATGGTTTATCTGTAAGCTCGAACCTTTTACGAAAATGATATATACCGTAATCTTTGGCGGGTTCATTAGGCACAGAGATCCATTGCGCATTCCACTTGCTGCTTAAAATTGCAGGATTTATAGTTTGTGATAACACCGTTTTTGAAATAAAAAAACACAGCAAAACAGCCAGGGCAGTTGAAAGCTTCATCATGAAAATTATTACAGGTTTATTTTTAAAGATACGGAACTGTAATAATAAGCAAATTATAAATGCTGTGATGTGATTTCTCTTTAGAAAAGTTTCTTGCTATATCTGCCATGCCCTGATATTAAAAGAGGCGCGGATTCCGCGCCTCTTTAGTTTATATATATGTTGATTGGTTGCAGATTTTATTCGACCCGCAGGTTTTTTACAGGGTTTACCAGCGCGGCCTTTATGCCCTGGTAGCTTACTGTAAGCATAGCAATAACAATGGCTAATACCCCGGCTAATACAAAAACGGCCCATCCTATCTCTATGCGGTAAGCGAAGTCTTTAAGCCATCCGTTCATAAAATACCAAGCAAGCGGTGTCGCTATTACTAAAGCGATCAATATCAGCTTTAAAAACTCACCCGATAAAAGCATTACAATACTGTTTACATCGGCACCTAATATTTTTCTGATGCCTATTTCTTTTGTACGGCGTTCGGCTGTGTAAGCGGCTAACCCGAATAAGCCTAAACAGCCTATAAAAATGGCCAGCCCGGTAAATATGATCAGTAAGGCCCTGAATTTATCTTCAGACTGGTACATTCTTTTAAAATTCTCATCCATAAAGGTGTAATCCATTGGGTAACCAGGCGAATATTTTTTCCAGATATTGTTTATATAGCTAATAGTATTAGCGGCATCGGCCGTTTTTAATTTTACAGCTACCTTCCAATAAGCTTCGGGGTATATTTGTATCACTGCAGAGTTTACCTTTTCGTAAAGGTTTTTGTAATTAAAGTCTTTTACAACACCGATTATCCGGCCTTTCTTAAGCGAATCGGGGGTTTTACTCACCCACACCTTCCATTCCAGCTTTTGGCCTATAGCTTTTTGCGGCGTACCAAAACCCAGTTCCCTTACAGCTGTTTCGTTTATAATAAAACCTTCCGGCTGATCTGTTTTTATGTTCTTAGAAAAATCCCTTCCGGCTACAAG
>JAQBNY010000255.1 GCA_028288315.1 Mucilaginibacter sp. | reverse complement strand
TATTTCTTAAATACAGCCTTTGAAGTTTATGTTTTGTTGCGTAACTTGCGCAACCAAAATTTGAAGTAAAAAACTTTATTTAGATGTATAACAGCTCGATTTTGAACTCAAAAATTTTTACACTTTTACGAATTTGTGCCGTTTTTTTAACGCTGACCATATTTTCATTCCCTGCTTTTTCGCAAGAAGAGCATGCTGAAGGCGCTGAAAAGAAGTTTGAGCCGAGCGAAGTGATCTTAGAGCACATTGCCGATTCGCATTCATTGCATATTATCGGAAATACTTCTATTCCATTGCCTGTGGTTTTATATACTGACAAGGGCTTTGAGGTTTTTTCAGCCGCACATTTTGAACATGGGCATGCAGACTACACCGGTAAATATTATACCTACAGGTTGGTTAATGATAAAATAAATATAGTTGGCGAAAATAATACTTTATCAGAAAGCGCTAACGTAGCAAAGTGGAACAGCAGTTTAATTGACCTGTCAATAACCCGCAACGTGGTAAGTATGTGGATGGGTATTATTATCCTGTTAATTATCTTCCTGAGTGTTTCATCAGCATATAAAAAACGCGCAGGCAAAACGCCTAAAGGTTTCCAGTCATTTATGGAGCCAATTATTCTTTTTGTAAGGGATGATATAGCCCGCCCTAATATTGGTTACCAATACAAGCGCTTTATGCCGTTGCTGTTAACCATATTCTTTTTCATCTGGATCAATAACCTTATTGGCCTTGTGCCTTTCTTCCCGGGTGGTGCAAACTTAACGGGTAATATAGCCGTAACGCTGGTGCTTTCGGTTATTACCTTAATAGTAGTTAACTTAAATGGTAACAAGCATTACTGGCAGCACGTATTTGTTCCGGCTGATGTGCCTGTTTGGATCTGGCCTTTATGGTGGGTTATCGAGTTGGTAGGTATCATATCAAAGCCTTTTGCTTTAATGATACGTTTGTTTGCTAATATTACAGCAGGGCACATCATAGTGCTTAGTTTAATATCATTGATATTTGTGTTTAAGTCTTTTGCCATTGCACCTGCATCAGTTGCTTTTGTGGTGTTCATGGATGTACTTGAGTTGCTGGTAGCAGCATTGCAGGCATTTATCTTCACGCTGTTAACCGCTTTGTTTATCGGTACGGCTATTGAAGAGCACCACCATTAATATTGTAAATAATTATATACTATATATTCACTTTAAATTTAAAACAATGATTGGAAGTATCGCTGCACTTGGTGCAGGTTTAGCAGTAATTGGTGCCGGTATCGGTATCGGTCAAATTGGTGGTAAAGCCTGTGAAGGTATTGCCCGTCAGCCAGAAGCTGCTGCAAAAATCCAAACTGCAATGATCATCGCTGCCGCACTTGTAGAAGGTGTTGCTTTGTTTGCTGTGGTTGTTTCATTCCTGGGCTTGAAATAATCAATCCCAAGATTAAATCTAATAACCACACCTGTTGCGATTGGCAACAGGTGTGGTTATTAAAAAATGAATTTTAAACATTTTGTTATCTATATAGAAAATGAATCCATTAGTAACCCCAGAGATTGGTTTAGTATTTTGGACCACAGTATCATTCTTAGTACTGTTTTTCTTGCTTGCTAAATTTGCATGGAAGCCTATTATGGGCGCTATTTACGATCGTGAACGCTTTATTGAAGATTCACTTTCAAAAGCTGAAGCCGCTAATGAAGAAATGGCCCGCCTGGTAAGCGAGAACGAAAGCCTGCTTAAACAAGCACGTGCCGAACGCGATATTATATTGCAGGAAGCTAAAAAGGTTAAGGACCAGATAGTGAGCGAAGCAAAAGAAACTGCACATAAAGAAGGTGCGCGCCAGATTGAGCTTGCCCGTATCGAGATTAACAATCAGAAAGCTATTGCTTTGGCTGATGTTAAAAACAAGGTTGCATCATTATCATTAGAAATTGCTGAAAAAGTTTTACGCAAGCAATTTGAAGACAGCAGCAAACAGGACGCATTAGTAGCTGATTTGCTTAAAGAAGTGAAATTATAGAAATGAGATTTTAGATATGAGATTTGAGACTTTTTCTCACATCTGATATCTCACATCTCACATCTCAAAAAATATGTCAGAAGTAACAGTAGCATTAAGATACGCAAAAGCATTAATAGACCTTGCCCAGGAGCAAAACTCTCTTGATAAGGTTAAGGATGATATGAACTTGTTTTTGCAAACTTTAAAAGCCAATCCCGAACTAAAGGCGGTTTTAAGTAACCCAATTGTATCGAACGGTAAAAAGGTGAATATACTGGCCGATGTTTTTGGCACCAAGGTAAACAAGGTTACTATCCTGTTTTTTAATATTATGATAAATAAAGGCCGTGGCGAAGTATTATATACAACTGCCCAGGAATTTATTGGTTTGTATGATATTAAAAACCATATCACTAATGCAAAAGTAATTTCAGCAGCCCCTCTTTCTGAAGCTAACAAAAAGAAAATGCTTGACGATGTGCAACAGGCAGTTGGAGGTACAGTAAAACTTGAAGCTAAGGTTGACCCTTCGCTGATTGGTGGCTTTGTACTTACAATTGGCGATAGGCAGGTTGATACCAGCATAGCCAGCAGCCTTAAACGATTGAAAAAAGATCTTGCACGCGTTGCAGTCAAATAATATTTAATATAAAACTCTAAAATAATCTCAAAAAATGGTAGAGGTAAGACCA
>JAQBNY010000193.1 GCA_028288315.1 Mucilaginibacter sp. | reverse complement strand
TTTCTCCAGTTCGCGGCCTACCGAATATGGTGTTGCCACCCCTGCCAGAAACAAAAATAGCGGGAATATAAGGTCATACAAATGAAAGCCGTTCCAGTCGGGATGGGTAAACTGGTTAGCTATGCTGTCCCAAAACGGCGAGCCGGTTGCCTTGGCCAGTGTATGAAATATCTCTTCACCACCTAATATCCAAAACATATCAAATCCCCGCAGGGCATCTAATGAGTAAAGGCGTTCATAAGTAAAGGGCGATGTATTCACATCGGCAGTGCCATCGGTTTTTTTTGCGGTCACGGTTATAGTAATAAAAGGTTGAACAAACCGGCATTGGCCGCCGGCAAATGGTTTATTATTTAAATATGGATACTTTTTAAATAATTTGCAAAAGTTTTACTCAATATATAGCCTTTGTATTAAGCATGTTACCAAACGGCTTACCCATAACCGCGCAACATAACACTCAGCGCAATTTTATGAATTGTTCATAGTAAAGTTTTTTTCAAAGTTTGTTGCAAAGGCATTGAACCAGCTGGTTTTGCCTGGCATAATCAAAACTGTCCAGTAAACGATGCTAAATGCTGGTTTTTGATACAACCGATCGGCTAAAAGGCAAAAAAATAAAGAGAGAGTACAAGATCACCAAAAATGGTATTGCATTTGTATGACAATCAATATCTACTAACAATTTAAAAAACAACACTATGAGATCACTTTTGTATATCATAGCAGTTATCCTTATTATAGGATGGGCTATCGGAACTTTCGCTTATGCAGCCGGAGGGTTAATTCACATTTTACTAGTAATAGCGGTAATATCATTAATATTAGGTTTCCTCAGAAGAGACACCACGGTAGTCTGATTAATGATGGAATTGTAGAATTTAAAAGCCAGCCTGCATTTGCAGGCTGGCTTTTATTTAAATGAGCAGCTGTTAATACGTACCCGTTAATTTGCAACTAAGCTTGCCAGATCATGAACATCAGGCTTGTGTTGATATTACCGTTGCTGCCGGCAGTTAAGTATTGTTGCCTTTATTATTAATAACCTTTATTTTGTGTTAGTACAGATTTACCTCCGGCAGCACTTAAATCGATTTGCCTTTGTGGAATAGGATAATATTCATTTTTACCGGCTGTAAAATTGTCCGCCTCTAACATCCTGGGTAAATTAGCCCCTGATAGGCTATATATGCGTTTAACTCCGTTGCAGCAATTCCCCATCTAACAAGATCAAAAAAGTGATGACCTTCTAAAGCTAATTCAATCTTACGTTCATAATAAATAGCTTTTAATGCTAAATCTTATTCTGGTTGTAGTTGTAAAGCCAGTTCCATTAGGCCCATCAGAATGACTACCGGAAGGTGATATTCCTGAAATTCCTGTCTTAAATGCTGTAAAGCCTTGCCTATATGTTTTTCTACAGTATTGACCGATATACACATTTTTTTTGCAATTTCCTTGTAAGAAAGATTCTCGTAGCGACTTAAAGTAAAGGCATTCTTACATTGCGGAGAAAGGCGGTTTACAGCTTGTTGCATTTTTTCCTCCATCTGGCGCACATACAATCCGTCGGTTAACGTGTCAGCCACGTCATCCTTATGGAGCAAGGTAAATTCTTCAATATGCTTTGATTGTATAAACCGGGCACGTAATTCATGCAAAGCTTTATTACGAAGCATTGCAAATAGTAAACCGGCTACTTCTTCTTCGGTATTCAATGTTTCACGCCTTTTCCAAATATCCACAAACACATCCTGTACTAATTCATTTACAACGTATTCGTCTTGTAATTTTTTGAAAGCATAACAGGAAAGACGGGTAAAATAACGAAAATACAAAGCTTCAAAAGCTTTTTTGTCTCCGCAATGCAAAGCAATAAGCAGTTCATGGTCACTGTATTTAGCTGACTTAGTCAAGAATAAGGGCTTATCGGTTAGGATTGATATTCCGCAAAATAAATATTTTTCATGAAATTCATTAAAAAAAATAAGATTGGTATGGCGGTAATGGTTATTTCATGCAATATATTATTAAATAACCTGGATTATGGTAGATCATTACCACATCAATTTAATAAGGAAATATCTTGAGGACCAATGTACACCTGCTGAAAAGTTGGAGATAGAAACATGGTTCGAGCTTTATAGTGGTGGTGATCGTGCATTTTATGATAACGATTCGGAGCTGATCAATCAGGCCATGATGAGATCGCTAATTAATATTCAGCAGAAAATTGATTCTTCACAAACCCCGGAAGCTGCAATTAAAGTATTAAGACCACAACCTAAATTTAAATTTCGTTGGATAGCCGTTGCTGCAACAGTTTTACTTTTTACAGTTATTGGTAGTTATTTCTACAGCTATAGAAAAGTAGTAAAACAACAGGTTGCTCAAAATCATGTGTTTAAAAATGATATACAACAAGGTAGCAATAAAGCTATTCTTACCCTTGGTAACGGAAAGAAAATAGTATTAGATAATGCTAAGAATGGTCAACTGGCAGTAGAAGGTAATGTAGCCATCACAAAAAATGTTGATGGCCAGATCATTTATGATGCTACCGATCAAACTTCAACAGCTACGGTAACCGCCGAAATAGCTTATAATACGATAGCTACCCCGAAGGGAGGGCAGTACCAGGTCAGATTACCGGATGGGTCATGGGTTTGGCTTGATGCAGCCTCAAGTATAACCTTTCCTTCGACGTTTACCAGCGATAAAAGACGGGTTCAGTTAGCCGGTGAGGCTTATTTTGAGGTGGCGAAAGATCCCGCGAAACCATTTCTTGTTAATGTGGATGACAAACAGCAAATAGAAGTATTAGGAACCCACTTTAACGTTCAGGCTTATCCGGACGACCGCGATATTAAAACAACATTACTGGAAGGCTCGGTGAAATTACTCTACAGAAATAAGCAGGCGATTTTAAAACCCGGACAAATGGCTGTTAATGATCCGGATCAGTCATTACTTATTAAACCGGCAGATATTTACGAAGTGATGGCATGGAAAAACAACATGTTCGTATTCAATAATGAAAATATAAAAAGTATAATGAAGCGGCTTTCCAGGTGGTATGATGTGGATGTTGTTTTTGAGGGAAATGTGGAAAAAGTGAATTTCTTCGGAAATTATTCACGCTCCAAAAGTTTGGTAAACCTGCTTAAAGATATTGAATTAACAGAAAAAGTTCATTTTAAAATAAAAGGAAGGAGGGTTACCATTATAGCACAATAACACATACAGCCAATCCAAAAACCGGGAGTGTTTCGACCACCCCCGGCATGATTAGCAGATGGGAACTAATACGGATAACAAACCAATTGAGAAACATCAACCAATATTATTAATCCTAAATCAAATGTATAAAATATTTACTGCACTTAAGTGTAGGAACATAACCTGCTATGCGCTAAAATTCCTGCTTACTATGAACCTTACTATTATATTTCTGATGGTTACCATTTTACAGGTAAATGCTGCGAGCTATGCACAGGAGGTTAATCTTAGTGTTAAAAACGCCCCTATTCAGGAAGTATTTAATCAATTAACAAAACAAACGGGTTACAACTTTATTTGTGATGCTGATGTTATAAAAAAGGTAAAACCTATTACCATTAGTGTTACTAAAGCACCCCTGAAAGATTTTCTTAACCTGTGCTTTGTAAACCAGCATGTTGATATACTTTTTAATAATAATACGGTAATTATTAAAGAAAAGGTCCGCGCCACAACGCAAAACATTGAAAATACAAGTGTAATTATCTCCGGCAAGGTTACTGATAACAAAGGACAAGCGCTGCCAGGTGTTACGGTAACTGAAAAAGATGCTAACAATGCGGTTATAACAAACACATCAGGAGATTATTCCATAACAGTGACTGGTCCGGGTGCATCCCTGGTATTTTCATTTATGGGATTTAATTCCGAGGAAGTAAAAGTGGGCGGCCGGACGAACATTAATATTAGATTAACTGAAAAAACAAACGATTTAAGTGAAGTGGTTGTAGTTGGATATGGAAGCCGTAAAAAATCTGACTTAACCGGCGCTATCGCTACGGTGTCTTCAGAGAACTTAAAGGAACGTGCCGTTGTTAACTTCGGGGAAGCAATGGCCGGTCAGTTAGCCGGTGTTCAGGTTCAGCAAGTTAATGGAGCGCCGGGAGGCGAAGGGCTTGCGGTAAGGGTAAGGGGCACCGGATCCATTACTCAATCCAATTCACCTTTGTATGTTGTAGATGGTTATCCTATGGAAGACGGAGCTTTCAGGTTGATCAATCCTTCTGATATTGAAAGTCTGCAGGTATTGAAAGATGCTTCCTCAACGGCTATATATGGCTCCCGTGGGGCAAATGGTGTTGTAATCATAACTACTAAAAAGGGTAAATCGGGTTCAACATCTATCAGTTTTAACGCGTTCACCGGTTATCAGGGCAGAACAAAAACCATCCCTGTATTAAATAGAGACCAATACGTACAATGGTTTATTGATGGACGTAACCAGGCCTGGCTTGATCAGCCTGTAATAGGTACCGATCCTAACAGTTCTCCGCATAGCATTAATGATCCCAATAGCCGCAGAAGCCTGTACCCCAGCTCCGGTTCATTATATGTTATTCCGGATGGTACCAACGGATCTAAATATAATTTTTTAGACCCTAAGTCTGTTGCGCAAATGCCCGATAACAACTGGCAGGACCTCCTGTTCCGACTGGCAAAAATGGACCAGTATGAACTTTCTATAATGGGTGGTACCGATAAAACAAAGTATGCTTTTTCGGGCAGTTATATGAGGCAGGACGGTATTTTATTAAATACTGGTTATAAGCGTTTTAATTTCAGAAACAATGTAGAATCGCAGGTGACCAACCGATTAAAGGTGGGGCTGAATTTAAATGCATACAGCTCAAATGCTAACGAGCAGGTGAATGGAAAATATTCACCTCTCCAGTTTGCTTTGCAGCTCCCGCCAATATTTGATTTGCACAATGCGGATGGTACTTATGGATCAATGGTTCGTAATCCTGAGGTTTTCGCAGGTGATGTATCTAATCCGGTAGGAGTAGCAGAGCAGATATATACCTATCGTAAAAGGTATGGCTGGTTAGGAACTTTATATGGTGAGTTGGACCTGATAGACAATCTGAAATACCGGATAAATATCAATGGAAGTATACAGGATAATAACCTGGAAGACTATGAGCCTTCCAATGTGGATTTGGATGCCTCCCGGGCTCCAAGACCTGCCAGAGCGTTTAATGAGCGGAATACCGATTATGACTGGGTAATAGAGCAAACACTCTCTTATAATAAAACATTCGCACAAAAACACGACCTGGTTTTATTGGGTGGCTTTTCCAGCCAAAAACATAACAACGATTATATGTATGGAGAGGCTCGCGGTTTTCCAAATGATAATATCCAAACTTTAAATGCCGGTAACATGTACCAGCTTACCAGCACCAAATCGGCTTATTCCATGATCTCTTATTTTGGCCGGGCAAATTACACCTACAATAACCGCTATCTTTTTACCGCTACCGTTCGCAGCGACGGATCGTCGCGGTTTGGAGAGAATAAAAAGTGGGGGGTATTCCCTTCGGTATCAGGTGCATGGCGCATAAGTCAGGAAAGCTTTATGTCAAAGCTGTCTGGTACTGTTAGCGATTTAAAACTTAGGGCCAGCTACGGTATTGCCGGTAACAACCGTATTGGCAATTATTCGGCCATTGGTTTGCTCAATACCGGGTTTTATCCAACAGGCGGTGTTTTGCAGAGCGTAGTAACCCCGGGCACTGTACCCAACAATGACCTTGGATGGGAAAAAGTGCTTCAAACCAATTTAGGCTTTGACCTGGGTTTATTTAATGACCGTATAAGGCTGGAGGGCGATTTTTACAGTAGTAAATCAATTGACTTGTTACTGAATGTACCGGTACCTACAATAACCGGTTATGGTACACAAATCCAAAATATAGGTAAAGTATTGAACAAGGGTATTGAGCTTTTATTAACTACCCGGAATTTTACCGGAAAGTTTAAATGGTCAAGTAATTTCAATATTGCCTTTAATAAAAACAAAGTGCTGGAAGTGGGCCCCGGTGGTCAGCCTATTTATGCAAGCGCCCCCAATGCCAACAATTCCTTCATTACACTACCCGGCCAACCCATAGCAAGCTTTTACGGATATGTTTACCAGGGCGTGTTTATGAATCAGCAGGAGCTGGATAAGTACCCGCATTTACCGGGAGATAAAGTGGGAGACGGACGCTATTTGGATGTAAACGGAGATGGTAAGCTCGACCAAACAGATAAGGCCCTCATCGGCAACAACCAACCTAAATTTACAGGTGGCTTCAGTAATAATTTTTCCTATAAGAACTTCACGCTTTCTACCCAGTTATCCTTCTCTTATGGTGCCCATGCATTTAGCTTTTTCAAACGCATGATAGGCATTTATCATGGGGATAGAAATGCTTTGCTGGAACAGGTAAACCGCTGGCGGTCGGTGGATGATCCGGGTGATGGTATTCATTTCAGGGCTACCCGTAATCCAACAGGCTGGCAGCGCGATCCTTCTTCTAACTGGGTAACAGATGTGTCTTATCTGCGTCTTCGCAACGTTACTTTGGCGTATGATTTCAACCAAAGCAAAATAAAAGCGTTAAAAATAAACGGGTTACGTGTATATGTAACCGGGCAGAATTTATTTACCTGGACAAAGTACCCTGGCTATGATCCTGAAACCAGCAGTGAAGGTGATGGGCTTACCAGAGGTGGGGATTATTTAGGGTATCCTGCTGCCCGCAGCCTGATTTTTGGTTTAAATCTTACTTTCTAATTATTTAATGAATTAAAAAGATGAAAAAAATAATAATAGCCTCATTGAGTTTATTGCTGCTCTTTTCCTGTAAAAAGCAATTTATTGATTTAAGTCCGCCATCAAATCTCAATTCTTCAAGTTTTTATAAAACGGAAAGCGATATGAACCAGGCTGTACTTGGAGCTTATAGCGGTCTTCGTTCTGTTTACAATAGCACCTTTATCAAACTCGGCGAAATCCGCTCAGATAACACCACTTATTCCTGGCTTGCCGGAAACCCCGCTGATGATAATGGTATAGATGTATTCGCTTCTCCTCTTTTACCCGAAAACGGATATCCTACCAGCTGCTGGAATAGTTGCTATAACGTTATATTGCGTAGCAACATTGTAATTGGCCGTATTGATAATGTAACTTTTAAGGACGAAAAATTGAAAAAGCAATATATAGCAGAAGCCAGGTTTGTGCGGGCCCTAATGTATTTTTGGCTAAACAGGGTTTTTGGCGGTTATTCAACTAATGGCGATCTGTTAGGGGTTATAAATGTTGATAAGGAAATTACACCCGCTGATGCCTATAAACTAAACCGGTCATCTCTGCAGGGAACGTACGATATGATTGTGGACGATCTTAAATACGCCGAGGAAAATTTACCTGCTGCATATAGTGGAGGAAGCGTGGGCAGGGTAACAAAGTGGGGAGCCAAAGGTTTACTAAGCAAAGTGTATATGACCATGGCTGGTTACCCCCTTAACAAAGGGGCGGAGTACTATACCCTTGCCATTGAAAAAGCGGAAGAAGTTATCAATACTTCAGGGGCCAGTTTGGTGCCAAGTTATGCAGATCTGTTTGACGTAAATAAAAAGAACAGCATCGAGTCGTTGTTTGAAGTTCAATATCAAAAGGGGAGCCCAAATGGTACAGCCGGAAGTCCGTGGAATAATGACTTTGCACCACGTTTTTCTGATAAAGAGGTGGTGCTGGTAGGTGACAAAGGCGGAACCAATGCGCCCACCGGCGATATGTCTAATGCTTATACGTTGGGAGATCCCCGGAAATACGTATCAATGCGCGACAGTTGGATCAGTTCAAAAAATGGTGCTGTACAGAATGAAAGATATGTCAGAAAATATTATGATGTTGCAGTAACCGGCAGCGACAATGGAAATAACTGGATTGAATTAAGGCTTGCCGATATTTATTTATTAGATGCCGAAGCATTAGTACGCACCGGAGGGGATAGAAATAAGGCATTACTGTATGTAAATAAAATAAGGCAGAGAGCGAGAAATACAAAAGGTGATCCGGCTATTACCCCACCGGCAGGTTTGCTGAAAGACTATACCTTAGCTGATTTTGCAAATGATAATGAATTGTTGCTGGCTATAGAAAAGGAGCGCCGGGTAGAACTGGCTTTTGAAAACCATAGATGGTTTGATCTTGTTAGAACAAACAGGGCAAAAGATGTGATGATTGCAGAGCAGACGGCCGATGGTTTTGCCCCTTTTATCTGGAGCGATAATATGTTAACCTATCCTATTCCAACAACGGTTATGCAAGCCAACCCGGGCAAGATCATTCAAAATAAAGGGTATACACAATTTTAGAAACTTAAAAATACAAAGTTATGAACATGAAAAAACACATTTTGCTTTTAACCGCAGGGTTCTTTTGCTGTATTATTTCAGTAAAAGCGCAACTGCCATCGCTTACTAAAAAAGAAATTAAAAATGGATGGGTCTTATTGTTTGATGGGAAAACGTTTGATGGTTGGCAAAAAGCAAACG
>JAQBNY010000018.1 GCA_028288315.1 Mucilaginibacter sp. | reverse complement strand
ACCTCCTACAGCGGTTCGAATCCGCTCCCGACCTCAAGGTTAAAAACATTTAAATAAAAAAGATCATGGGCGTTACTCGTTTAAAAAGAAAAGATAGAAGAAACAAAACTTTCTCACGTTTGGAAGTACAGTTTTTAAAATTAGCTACCAACATTGAATTAGGTAGCCGTTCTGCAGAGAAAAAAGATAGCCAAATAGCAAAAAACAATGCTGTTTTAGCTATTGCTGCTGGTAAATAATTCTTCTTTTTTTAAGAAATTAAAAAGGCATGCTGATATATCGGCATGCCTTTTTTTGTGTTGTAATTGTCGTAATAATAGGTATTCACCCAAAAGGAGGCTCCTATGGAGCCCATATTGCTTGGCGGGAAATTCTATAAACAGTGAGCTCCTACGGAGCAATTTTAATTTCCGTTGGCTCCAGAGGAGCCCCCTACTACTAAGGGCTAGTCACAATTTAAGCAGGGCTCCAGAGGAACCACTTTATTTACTGTGATCATTCTATAAATAGTGAGCTCTTATGGGAGCAACTTTAATTTCCGTTGGCTCCAGAGGAGCCTCGTGTTTATAGAAAACTAAATTGATGGCTGGCTCAAGAGACCCCCCTACTACTAAGGGCTAGTCACAATTTAAGCAAAACTCCAGATGAGCCACTTTATTAATTTGTTCATCATTCTATAAACAGGAAGCTATACGGGCTAATCACAATTAAGCAGGGCTCCAGAGGAGCCTCATGTTTATAGAAAACTAAATTGATGGCTGGCTCAAGAGCCCCCCCTACTACTAAGGGCTAGTCACAATTTAAGCAAAACTTCAGATGAGCCACTTTATTAATTTGTTCGTCATTCTATAAACAGGATACGGGCTAATCACAATTAAGCAGAGCTCCAGAGGAGCCTCGTGTTTATAGAAAAACTAAATTGATGGCTGGCTCCAGAGGAGCCTCCTACTAAAATATTAGGACTAATCTTATTCAAAAAAGTCAAATAAATACCCTTCTTCAAATGGTATTTCAAATTTATCTAATAAGCTTAAATACTCTTCCCTAAATGTTTTCTTTTGATGGTGAGTTTCTTGCCCAAGCACATATTTTATAACCGAATCAATGTGGGAATGAGAATAGGAAAACACACCATACCCTTCCTGCCAACTAAACTTTCCCTTAATCCACTTCTTGCTGTTAATAAACTCATTACTTTCCACTTTAACTTCTTTAACAAAATCTGAAATTAATATAGTGGGTTTAAAGCCAACAAACAAGTGAATATGATCTGGCATACAGTTTACAGCAAGCATCTTAGCTTTTCTATTCTGCACCAGAGCGGTAATTTGAGAAAAGGTATTTGCCATAATTACATTGACAATACTCTTTTATTAATCCGTTTTATTAACCCCGGCCCTTCATAAATAAATCCGGTATACAACTGCACCAATGATGCTCCTGCCTGCAATTTCTCCATTGCGTCATCTGCCGAATGTATGCCTCCTACCCCAATAATTGGGAATGCCCCGGCTGATGCTTTATGCAAATAACTTATCACCTCTGTTGAACGTTGAGTTAATGGCTTACCGCTCAATCCGCCAGTTTCGCTTTTATTTACCGATGTTAACCCATCACGACTGATAGTGGTATTTGTAGCAATAATACCCGCAATGCCGGTTTGTTTAACAATATCGGCAATATCATTTAACTGCTCATTAGTAAGGTCTGGCGCTATTTTTAACAGGATAGGTCTGCTTATACCGTTTTTATTATTGCGTTGCTGCAGGGTGTTTAAAATATGCATCAGCGGCTCTTTCTCTTGCAGCTCACGCAGGCCGGGTGTATTAGGCGAACTTACATTCACCACAAAATAATCAACCACATCAAATAACCTATCAAAACATTTAATGTAATCACTCACGGCATCTTCATTGTGTGTAACTTTATTTTTGCCAATGTTACCGCCGATGATTAAAGCAGTTTGGCCCTCTTTTAAATTCTTGCGATATGCGGCAATCCGGGCGGCAGCAATATCAACCCCTAAATTATTAAAGCCCATCCTGTTAATAAGCGCGCTATCTTCCGGCAGGCGAAACATGCGGGGTTTAGGGTTGCCGGGCTGTGGCAAAGGCGTTACCGTACCTATTTCAACAAAGCCAAAACCCAATACGCCCATTTCGCTTATCAGTTCGGCATTTTTATCAAAACCTGCAGCTAAACCAACCGGGTTTTTAAATTTCAGGCCAAAAACTTCTTTTTCCAGGCGATGGTCATTCAAATCCCATATAGCTTTGCTTAATGAGGTACCACCCGGAAAACGGTTAAACCGTTTTAAATTGCGGGTTACAAAATGATGCACATTTTCCGGATCGAACAGGAACAACAGTGGTTTAAGCAATTGATACATGTCGCGAATTTATCGATTTTTAATTTTTAAGGCCAACATATCAATAATATTGTATTTTAGTTGGCAATCAACAATACATTACATCTACACATTTTTATGAAGAATTTGATCCCAAACTCACGTCGGAATTTTATAAAAACCGCTACAATTGGCACTGCTGCCACATTAAGCATACCGCAAATTGTGTCGGCTGCTGTAGGCACATCGGCTTCAGCTAAAAAAGTACAATTAAGCAATAACGATATTATTCTTTTTCAGGGCGACTCTATTACCGACTGGGGCCGCGATCATAAAGCCACCGAGCCTAACACCAGCAGTATGCTGGGTACGGGCTATGCAATTTTAGCCGCGGCCGAACTTTTAATGAAACACCCGGCAAAAAATTTGAAGATATATAATCGCGGTGTAAGCGGTAATAAAGTTTACCAGCTGGCAGAGCGTTGGGATACCGATTGCATAGCCCTTAAACCAACCATTGTGAGCATACATATTGGTGTGAATGATTTTTGGCATACGCTTACCAGCGGCTACAAAGGCACTATTGATAATTACATTGCCGATTACAAAGCCTTACTTGATCGCACCCAAAAAGCCTTACCGGGTGTAAAATTAATTATTTGTGAGCCTTTTGCATTAAGAGGAACCAAAGCTGTAAGCGATGTATGGTATCCAAATTTCGATCTGTACCGCAAAGCAGCTAAAGATATTGCCGAGCAATATAACCTACCATTTGTACCCTATCAGTCGGTTTTTGACAAGGCTTTACAAAGCGGCGGCGATGCCAACTACTGGACTATTGACGGTGTACACCCAAGTGTTGCCGGCGCAAAACTAATGGCACAGGCTTGGCTGGAAGCAGTAAAAGGATAAGTTTTTAAACAAAGGACGAATAGACAAAAGATTAAGGACAGATGAACAAAGACACAAACCTTTGGTTCTTACATCCTTAATCTTTATGTCATTATCTTTTATACTGGTCATAACAACATCCTTAATCCAATCGTCCTTTATTTTTCTCCCCGTAAAACTGTATCTTTGCGGCCAAATGATCGCTATAAATAACCTTACGTTCGAGATTGGTGCACGTGCCCTGTATGATGAAGCTAACTGGCATATAAAACCGGGAGAAAAAATTGGCCTTATTGGTGCAAACGGCACCGGTAAAACTACACTGCTAAAGATCATTGTAGGTGATTACAAGCCAACATCAGGCACCATATCAATGGCTAAGGACCTTACTATGGGTTACCTTAACCAGGATTTATTGTCATACTCATCAGACAAAAGCATTGTACATGTGGCAATGGAGGCGTTTCACCGCCAAAACCAGCTGCATGACGAGATAGAGGTATTGCTTAAAAAACTGGAAACAGATTATAGCGAAGATCTTTTACACAAGCTGAGCGACAAGCAACACGAGTTTGAACTGCTTGATGGTTATAATATTGAATACAAAGCACACGAAATTTTAGCGGGTTTAGGTTTCAGCGAAGCTGATTGCGAACGTAAGCTAAGCACCTTTAGCGGAGGGTGGCGCATGCGCGTGATGCTGGCCAAGATACTTTTACAGGCACCAGATATTTTATTACTGGATGAGCCTACCAACCACCTTGATTTACCTTCCATTCAATGGCTTGAAGATTATTTGAAAGCTTTTGATGGTGCTATTATCATTGTATCGCACGATAGATGGTTTTTAGATAAAGTAATAAACCGCACGGTTGAATCGCGCAAGGGTAAACTGAACGTTTATTCGGGCAATTACTCTTTTTACCTGGAAGAAAAAGCGCTTCGTGCCGAAATTCAGCGTGGCGAGTTTAAGAACCAGCAATCAAAAATTAAACAGGAAGAACGTTTAATTGAGCGTTTCCGTGCCAAGGCTTCTAAAGCAAAAATGGCACAGTCGCGTATAAAAATGCTTGATAAAATGGAGCGCGTTGATGATGTGGATGATGATAACCCTGAAGTTAACTTTAGCTTCCGTTTCAGCAAGCAATCGGGCCGCCACGTAACCACTTTGGAGCACATCACCAAAAAATATCCTGCAATTGATATTTTAGATGATGCTGAAGCGATTATTGAAAAGGGCGATAAAATAGCCCTGATAGGTGCCAACGGTAAAGGTAAATCAACCCTGCTGCGTATTG
>JAQBNY010000218.1 GCA_028288315.1 Mucilaginibacter sp. | reverse complement strand
TTTTACACCTCCAAATACCTCACCACGCCATCAGCGCAATTAACCCCATCAATAGCAGCAGAGATAATACCACCGGCATAACCGGCACCTTCGCCACACGGAAACAACCCGGCAACATGCGGATGCTGGAAGGTTTCCATGTCACGTGGTACTTTTATTGGCGATGATGTACGCGACTCTACCCCAACCAGTATGGCTTCATTGGTATAATACCCTTTCATTTTACGCCCAAAGGCAGGCAGGGCCTTTCGTAGGCGGGCATGTATCCAATCTGGCAATACTTCTTTCAGGTCGGCGCTTTTACAACCGGGCAGGTACGAGTTTACGGGCAAATTGGCAGATACGCGGCCTTCGGCAAAGTCAACCATGCGCTGGGCAGGGGCAACCAGGTTGCCGCCGCCAGCATTAAAGGCCAGGTGTTCGGCCTGCTGCTGAAAATTCAACATCCGGAAAGGATCATTCATATCACCTTTAACATCTTCCATATTTATCTGCACCACGGTACCCGAGTTAGCAAAAGGATTATTCCGTTTTGACGGGCTCCAACCGTTCACTACTATCTCATCGGCAGCGGTGGCACAAGGGGCTATTATACCACCCGGACACATACAGAACGAGAATACGCCTCTATCATCCACCTGCTCAACCAGGTTATAGTATGACGGGGGCAAATCGGGCCCGCGATATTCGCAATGATATTGGGCGCGGTCAATAATTTCTTGTGGATGCTCTATCCGTACACCCAATGCAAAGGGTTTAGCCTCAATCAGTATATTCTGGCTGTGCAACATCCTGAAAATATCATGCGCCGAGTGGCCGGTTGCCAATATCACGGCATCAGCTAAAAGCTTTTCGCCATCGGCTAATTGCACGCCTTTTATTTTACCAAACTCAACCAACAGGGCCGTAACTTTTGTATCAAATAAAACTTCGCCGCCTGCATTTAAAATACTTTCGCGCATGGCTGTAATTATCTGTGGCAGTTTATTAGTACCAATATGCGGACGGGCATCTACCAAAATATCTTCGGTAGCACCATGGGCAACAAAGGTTTTTAATACTCCGTTCACATCGCCGCGCTTTGTTGAGCGGGTGTACAGTTTACCATCAGAGTAGGTTCCTGCTCCGCCTTCTCCAAAACAATAGTTTGATTCGGGATTAACCAGGCCTTGCTTATTAATATTCGCCAAATCGCGGCGGCGCTGCTTAACATCTTTACCACGCTCCAGTATCACAGGTTTAAGTCCCTGTTCTATACACTGTAAAGCGGCAAAAATTCCTGCCGGGCCGGCACCTATAATAATCACCCGCTTGCCGTCCTTTACACTTTTGTACTGGTGATTAAATATTTCGGGGTGGTACGGTTCATCTACATAAACCCGTATTTGCATACGGTAAAGCACTTTACGACCACGCGCGTCAATAGAGCGTTTGAGTATTTTTATACCGTTAATTCTTTTAGCGGGGATGTTTGTTGCTGCGGAGGCAAGGATTGTTAATACCGCTTCGTTCTCCTGCTGCCCTGGCGGACAAACAATTTCTACTTCTTTTATCATGCTACAATGCCGGGTTTTTATCCCGGATGGTCCAAAGATAAGTATTCAACAAGATAGTTTGCAGTAGTAGGCTTGCAGTTAATGGTATAACAAGCGTTCTCTACCGTACGGTAAGTGTTCGATATCGTACGCCTAAAAAGTTAGTTAAATTATAACTATTTGATTTTTAATAGTTTATAAAGTTGGCAGCAGTTTGGCATAAGTGCTTGTAAGACAAATATTACAATGACACCGAACACCGACAACCGATTAAGTAGCCTTTGGGAAGGATGTTTAAAAAACGACAGAAAGCAACAGGAAATGTTGTACAAATTATTAGCATCAAAAATGCTTGCCGTTTGTATGCGCTATGCTAAAGATAAAGACGAAGCACAAGATATATTGCAAGAAGGTTTTATAAAAATGTTCAAGAACATACACAATTACCGTGGCGAGGGTAGCCTGGAAGGCTGGATTCGCCGCATTATGGTACATAGTGCTATATCACGTTACCGTAAAACTAAAACAATGGTTTTGGTTGATGATTTTGCTGAAAGCAATATACAAATAAGCAGCAGCCGTAATGGCAATGGATTAGAAGCGCAGGATCTTATGAACATGGTACAGGAGTTACCAGCAACTTACCGCTCTGTTTTTAATATGTATGCTATTGAAGGGTACTCTCACTATGAGATAGGCAACAGCCTGGGTATATCTGAATTATTATCACGCACTACCCTGCACCGTGCACGCACTATTTTAAAAGATAAACTTACCAGTTTAGCAATAAGAGAGCGCCATTGCCTGGCTGGTTAAAGCCTCACCCCGACCCTCTCCAAAGGAGAGGGAGATAAAAGAAAGGTGAATTGCATCCAATGCGCAATTCACTAAGCCAGCCGGAAAAATTGTCTGAACCGGAATTCTCAGAATTAAAGAATTAGAAGAATAACGCCTCTTCGATATTCGAATCCAAAAATTCGGTATTCATTATTGCTTTTTCTCTTCGCCGTCCTATTAAACAAAAAAGTGGCTGATCAGCTTCGTAAAACCAATCAACCACTCTCCATTCTCTATTTTTAAATATTATTTGTGCTTATTGCTCATGTAAAACACCATTTCGCCGCCGTTCATGATCTGATCATGATTAATGGACAGGCCGGTTAATGGTTTACCATTCAGGGTTATTTTTTGTACGTAAACATTCTTTTCGCTTTGGTTTTTTACAGTGATGTTAAAGGTTTTGCCGTTACCAACCTGCACAACCGCGCTGTTAATAGCCGGGCTGCCAATTGCATACTCCGTTGAACCTGGCGCCATTGGATAAAAACCTAATGAGCTAAAAATGTACCAGGCACTCATTTGGCCGGTATCGTCATTACCGCCTAAGCCATCAGGAGTTGGCTTATACATGCGCGGCAATATCATACGTATGCGTTCTTGTGTTTTCCAGGGCTTATCAGTCCAGTTGTAAAGGTAAGCCACATGGTGTGATGGCTCATTACCATGTACATAGTTGCCAATTATACCGTCGCGGGTAATATCTTCTGTTTCGGCAAAATACTTATCAGGCAGGTTCATGGTAAATAACGAATCAAGGTAGCCTACAAAGCGTTTATTACCACCCATCAATTTAATTAAACCTTCAGGATCTTGCGGGGCAAACAAGGTATAGTTCCAGGCGTTGCCTTCAATAAAGCCTTCGTTAATAGTACTCAGTGGGTCAAACTTAGCGCGGAAAGTTCCGTTAGCCAGTTTTGGTCTCATAAAGCCCGACTTAGCATCATAAACGTTCTTATAGTTTTCAGATCGTTTAATAAATTCATTATAAATATCCGTTTTACCCAGTTTCTTAGCCATTTGCGCTATAGCCCAATCATCATAAGCATACTCTAAAGTATTTGATACAGATATGCCGGTTTTTTCATCAGGGATATAACCTTTATCCATGTAATCGCCAATACCCTCGTAGCTACGGTGGCGCGCTGTGGTTACGGCAGCATCCAGCGCTTTGTTTGCATCAAAAGGTGCATTGCCTTTTACAATAGCATCTGCCAAAACAGAAACACTATGATAACCGCTCATGCACCAGTTTTCGTTAGCCGAGTTGCTCCATACCGGTAACATCTTTTCCGGACTTTGATCAAAGTGCGCCAACATTGATTTTATCATATCTGCATTGCGTTGCGGTTGTATAATATTAAACAGGGGGTGCAAGCCACGGTAGGTATCCCATAAAGAGAAGGTGGTGTAATTGGTAAAACCTTCTGCCTTGTGTATGTTTTGGTCAAGGCCTTTGTATTGCCCGTCAACATCCATATAAACGGTTGGGTTAATCATAGTGTGGTACATGGCCGTATAAAAGTCCTGCTTCCTTTCGGTGCTGCCGGTTACGGTTATCTTTTCCAGCTCGGTTTCCCATTGCTGCTGACCATCATTTTTGACTTTATCAAAATCCCAGTTCGGTACTTCGGCCTGCATGTTTGCCATTGCACCGTCCATACTTACACCTGATAGGGCAAATTTTATCTTTATCTTTTCTCCTTCATTGGTCTTAAAATCAAAGTAAGCGCGTATTTGTTTACCGGCTATTTCAGGAAAATCTTTTGCTTGATTGAACTTACCCCAAAAACCACCATATACCTGGCGTTTATCATACTTTTTAAATCCATGGTGGATGAACGGTTTTGAAAAAGCCATTGCAAAGTACAGGGTACGGGTACGCGCCCAGCCATTTGTTTGGCGGTAACCTACCAGTGTGCTATCATTTATGATCTTTACATAAGTCCAAACTGTTTTATCCGGATAATTATAAATACCAGCCATCAAATCCAGTATAATGTGCGACTGATCTGATTTAGGGAAAGTGTATTGATGGAAGCCTACACGTGTACTGGTTGTCATTTCGGCAGTAATGTTGCTTTCATCCAGTTTTACTTTGTAGTAATTGGCCGCGCTTACCTCATTAGCATGTGAAAAGCCCGAGCGATAACCACTGCCTGGTTTATCTGCCGTACCAGGGTTTAGCTTTAATTCCCCTACAGTTGGCATAATTAAAAAATCGCCCAAATCTGAGTGGCCTGTACCGCTAAAATGGGTATGGCTAAAGCCTACTATAGTTTTGTCTTCATATTGATAACCAGCACAGTATTCATAAGCTTTTGGGTTGTATTTTCCGTTTAGTTCATAACCGGCGGTATCGGTTTCGGGACTTAGCTGCACCATACCAAACGGAACGGTTGCTCCGGGGTAAGTATGGCCCATACGTTGCGTGCCTATAATAGGCTTTACGTATTGCACTAATTTTTCATGTGGAGTTTTTTGGGCCGAGGCGTATAGGCCGGTACAGCTTAAAGCTATAGCTAACAGTTTTTTCATTATAGGGCAATAGTAATAAATCAGTAATCAAACTTAACGGCAGCAAATATAAAATCATATACATTGTTAGCAGTATTTAATTACATTTACCTACATCAGTTATTGCCATTATGGCGCATTTGTTACAGATTGTAACATCGGTATGAGTTTTGTATCTAAAATAAAAAATCAACATCACCAGAAACAAAAAAAATGAAAAAATTATTCTCAGCAATATTAGTTATAGTGGCAGCAATGTCGTTAAGTTCATGCAGTTATAACAGCATGGTTAAAGGCGATGAAAACATTAAAAGCAAATGGGGCGAAGTACAAACCCAATATCAGCGCCGTAGTGACCTTATCCCTAACTTAGTATCTACCGTAAAAGGCGAGGCTAACTTTGAGAAAGGCACACTAACAGAAGTTACTAATGCCCGCGCCAGGGCTACATCTATACAGGTAGACCCTACTAAACTTACTCCTGAAACTATTCAAAAATACCAGGAAGCACAAGGCCAGTTAAGTACTGCTTTGGGCAGATTATTGGTAGCATCAGAAAACTATCCAACTTTAAGGGCTAACGATGCTTTTAGGGGGTTACAGGTGCAGTTAGAAGGTACAGAGAACCGCATATC